>CANMAT010000202.1 GCA_947494865.1 Deltaproteobacteria bacterium | reverse complement strand
TCGCGCGCTCGGTGCTCGACGTGTGCCGCCTGCGCGGCCTCACGCTCAGCGAAGACCAGCGCGCGCGCGTGCTCGCCGAGCCCGACGCCGAGGCGCTCGCAGCGTGGGCCGAGCGCGCGCCCGATGCGCCCTCCGCCGACGCGCTCTTCGCGCCGTGACGAATCACCGTTGACCGCGGCGGCCGATGCGCGGCAAAGCACCCGCCATCATGACGGTACGCAAGGTCTCTCCCAGCGAAGCGCGCGAGCTCATGGAGCGCGACGGATACGCCTACGTCGACGTGCGCTCGGTGCCCGAGTACGAGGGCGGACACCCCGACGGGGCGTTCAACGTTCCCATCGCGCACGCGTCGCCGGGGGGGATGCAGCCCAACGGCGACTTCGTGGCGGTGATGTCGGCGGCCTTCCCCAAAGACGCGAAGCTCGTGGTGGGCTGCCTCATGGGCGGCCGCAGCGCGCGGGCCTGCGCGGCGCTCGAAGCGGCGGGCTTCACCGCGCTCGTCGACCAGCGCGCGGGCTTCGGCGGCGCCAAAGACGCCTTCGGTCGCGTGAGCGAGCCCGGGTGGAGCGCGCAGGGCCTCCCGTGCGCCGCGGGCCCCGACGCCGAGCGCGGCTACGAGGCGCTGAAGCGCAAGGGCTGATCGTGCGACGCCTGCTGCGCGCGCTGTGGATCTACGTCGCGCCGCTCGCGCTGCCGTGGGTGATCTTGTACGGCGTGAACGCGATGCCCCCCGCGGTTCCGCTCGCGCGAACGGGCATTCCCCACGAGCGCTACGCGCGCGACCGCTGCACGTGGGATTGCCACAACCGCGGGTGCCGCCACCGGCCGCGCCTTCCCGCGGTGATCAGCGGCGACCGGGGGCTCTTCGGCCTCACGATTCGCGGGCTCTTCGCGCTCGGTGGGGCGTTCACGCGCGACCGGCGGGCGGGCTACGGCGCGGCCAACCTCGCGGTGTTCTGCGTCGCGTGGCCCGCGCTCATGTACGGGCTGTGGGTGCTCGCGTGGCGCCAGGCCGAGACCCTCCGCGCGCTGCGAAAGGGGCGCTGACCGATGGAGCGCGCGGGCTTCGCCCTCTACGCGGCGTGCGTCGACTTCATGATTCGCGCGGCGAACCTCTGCGGGGTGACGTACCGCGACGCCAACGCGGCGATGTTCTTCCTGCTGTGGCCCGCGGTGACGGTGGCGCTCGCGGCCGTGGTGCTCTGGCAGCGCGTGGCCATCGCGCGGCTGCGACGTCTTCGGGAGCGCTTGTCCCCCGCGCTGCGCGTGTTCGACGCCCCCGCGGGCACGCCGCAGTTGGAGAAGATCAACGTGATCCGCTACCGGCTGCGGGCGTAGCGCGGAAGCCCCCCGCGGGCGGCGTCTCGCGGAGCCGCGCGCAGTCGAACGTGGCGACGCCTCCGGGCCTCACCGAGAAGCTCACCGGCGCGGTGCGCGTGGCGCCGTCGGGCATGCGCACCGTGAGCGTGCGCGTGGTGACCCCGACGAGGGCGCTGAGCTCCAGCCGCGCGCCGCGCTGGAGCGTGAGGCCCTCGAGCTCGCAGCGGTCGAGGGAGCTCGTGATCGCGAGCCTGCCCGTCATGGGCACGAGCGCCTCGCGCTGCGTGACGACCCGCGCGACGAGCGCTACCAGGGCGAGCGCGAGGAGCGCCGACGGCCCGAAGCGCGCGACGATCGACGGCGAGCCATCCGCGGGTGTGTTGTGGGCGAGCGCGCGGTTGGCGCGGAGCGCGATGCGATCGAAGGCCGCGCCGTGTGCGAGCACATGGCCCGTGAGCAGCGGGAGCGGGGCGCCGTCGTCGCTCACCAGGCGCAGGAGCGGGCGGTTTCCGGCCATCGCGTCGTCGATGCGCTCCGCGCGCGCGTTGACGCCCAACATGGCTGCGCGGTCGATCGCGCGGCCGCCGAGGCCCGCCGAGCGCGCGTGCGCGGTGCGCGCGTTGGGGTCTACGGTGAGGCTCACGCGGCGCGTCTTGCGCTCGGCGAAGAGGAGCCACGCGAGGCCCGCGAGGGGCGCCACGACGCTCAGCGCGGCCCACGCGAGCGCGTCCCCTTCGGCGCGCTGAAGCACGGCGAAGTAGCCCCAGGATCCGGACTGAAAGAACCTGCGCGCCGTCTCGACGAGGCCGCCGTCGCGGCGCCACACGTCGCGCGGGTCGTAGTAGATCCCGCGCGTCGGCAGCGGGAGGCGGCGCCCGTCGCTCTCCATCTCGAGGAGCTCGACGGCGCGCCGCAAGGGCAGATCGAAATCGCGCGTGGTGGTGACGCCCTCGAGGCCGCGCAGGTCGACCTTGCGCTCGGTGGTATAGAGCCCGCGGTGCGTGGTGAGCTTGCAGTCGACGCGCTCACCCTGGATGCACTCGAACTCTTCGGCGACAGGCACCGTCGCGCCCACGAAGCCCGCCGCGAGGAGCACGAGCGCGGCGCCGCGACCGACCCCGAGCGGCGCGGTGAACTCGCGCAGCGCGACGACGGGGCGTTGGTCGGGAGATGCGCGGTAGGGCGGTGCCATCGTTGAAGAGCGACGATCGCATCGAACGCGGCGCAAGGCCCTGCGCAGCGGGCGAGAAAGTGAAGCCGACGAGCGCCCGCTACGCCGCCTTCGCGCGGCTGCCGTAGGTGGCGCGGGCCCACGCGGCGGTCTCGCGCACCTGCGTAGCGAAGGGCGTCGGCGCGGCCCCGAAGGCGTCGCGAAAGGCGCGGTCGTCGACGCGGTAGGGCTCCTCCCACTGGTATCGCATCTCGCCGAGCTCGCGCATCATGGGCACAAAGACCCCGAGCGCCTTCACGAGCCAGCCGGGCATCGGGGCGACCTTCGCGTCGACGCCGAGCTCGCGCCCGAGGGCCGCGGCCCACTCGCGCATCGACACCGCCTCGCCGGTGGAAACGTGCCACACGCGCCCCGCCGCCTCGGGGCGGGCGCCCAGCGTGGCGAGCGCGGCGGCCACGTCGGGGCCGTAGGTGAACGCGTGCGGCAGCGACGGGTCGCCGAAGCACTCGCCGGCCTTGCCCGCGAACACGCGCTCGAAGAAGCGCGCGCCCAGGTGCGCGTTGACCACGCCGGGCCCCACGAAGTCGCTCGCCTTCGCGATGGCCACGGGGCACTCGCCCTTCGCGTGCGCGTCGAGGAGGCGCTCCTGCAACCGCAGCCGCAGCGCGCCCTTGCGCGAGCACGGCGCGAAGGGCCCCGCGGGCGCCATGGGGGCGCCGCCCATGCGCCCGAAGGCGTAGAGGTTGTCGAGCTGAACGAGGCGCGCGCCCGACACCTTCGCGGCGGCGATCACGCCCTCGACGATCGGCGGAAGCTCCGTCGGCCAGCGGTCGTAGGGGGGGTTGGCGCAGTTGTAGATGGCCGTCGCCCCGTCGCCCACGCGCCGCGCCACGGACTCGTCGGCGATGGAGCCGCGCACCCGCGTGACGCCGTCGAGGGGGGCGCCGTCGCCCCGCGCCACCATCGCGACGCGGTGGCCGCGCGCCGCGAGCGCCCGCGCGAGGTGGGTGCCGATCTGCCCTGCGCCGACGATCACGTGAAGCTCCGCGGTGCTCATGGTGTGCGCTCTCTCGGTGGGGTCGTGGCGCGCGCTCGATGCGCGGCGACGCCGTGGTAGAGACAGTGCGCGCGCCCCGTCGCCCTGTCGCGCGCTGCAAGGTAGCGTTGCGTCCATGCAAGACCTCCCCTTGCGCTGGGACGACGTGCAGCTCTTTCTCGCCCTGTACCGCGACGGCTCGCTGGGGCGCGCGGCGCAGCGCCTGCGGGTCGACGCGTCGACGCTGAGCCGTCGCCTCGCGGCGCTCGAGGCGGCCCTCACCGTGACGCTCTTCGACCGCAGCCGCGAGGGGCTCCACGCCACCGCGGCGGCCGAGCGCCTCGCCGTCGCCGCCGAGGCGATGGAGCGCGGCGCGGCCGACTTCGCGCGCGACGCCGAGGGATTCGAACGCGAGGTCGAGGGGCGCGTGCGCGTCACGGCGCCGCCGGGCGTGGCCGACCTCATCGTGGCGCCGCGCATCGGCGAGCTCGTCGCGGCGCACCCGCGGCTCCATGTGGAGCTCGACGCGCGCGTAGCCTACGCCGACCTGTCGCGCCGCGAGGCCGACGTGGCCCTGCGCGCGATGCGCCCCACGAGCGGAGAGCTGGTGGCCAAGAAGGTGTTCACCACGCGCACGGTGGCCCTCGGGAGCGCCGCGTACGTGGCCTCGCTCGGCACGCTCCGCGACCTCGGCGACGCGCGGTGGATCACCTACGGCGACGACCTCGCGTCGATCCCTACGGCGCGCTGGCTCGCGGAGCACGCGCCGCGCGTGGCGCCCGCCCTCACCATGAGCAACTTCTCGGGTCAGATGCAGGCCGCGGCGGCGGGCGTGGGGCTCGTGCTCGCGCCGCTGCCCTTCGCGGCCGCGTGCGGCCTCTCGGTGGCGAAGCTCTCGGCCCCGCTCGCGCGCGACCTCGCGACGCTGCCCGACGACACGCTCTGGCTCGTGGGCCACCGGGCGCTGCGCGTGGTGCCGCGCGTGGCGGCGGTGTGGCAGTGGCTCGACCGCTTGTTTCAGGGCGATTTGACGCGCAAGGGCGAGAGGGCCCGGTAAGAACGCGAGGCGATCCGCGCAGCTGGAGACGCGCGAATCCGCTCAGGGCGCGCCGAACCCCGTTCTCTCCAGCCACGCGAACGACACGCGCCGCGACTCGTCGAACGACGCGTAGTCGAGCATCACGCTCCCGCTCGCGGGGTTGTGCGGGCGCGTGATGATCGGGGTCATGTGGACGCACCACGCGGCGCCCGCGTTGCAGCCGGAGCCGCTCACGTCGAGCGCGAGGGCGCCCCCGGCGCGGGCGTAGGTGCCGCCCGCGGCGATCATCGTCGAGGCGTTGGGCGAGCGCGTGCCGGTGCTGGCGTCGTTGGCCCACACGAACCACGCGTGGCGCAGCTGACCTACGATCGCCGCGGTGAGGCCATACGCGGCGCCGTCGAGGTCCCAGTACGAGAGGCGCCCCGCGGTGAGGCGCGTCGGGTCGAGGGAGCCCGCGTAGAGCTGACCGAGGAGCTCGTGCGCCACGAAGCTCCCGCTGGAGTGCGCCGCGACGAGGATGCGCGCGCCCGGCGCCAGCCGCGGGAGCATGTGCGCGATGAGGCGCGAGTTGCCGATCTCGAGCGCGTCGTAGCCTGCGTCGCGGGGGCCCTGGACCGCGTACACGTGGCGCACGCCGCGGGCGCGGAGCGCGTCGAGGTACAGCCGCGACACCCACGACCGTCCCCAGGGAGCTTGAACCCCGTACCCCGCGTAGCCGATGAAGACGTCGTTGCCCCGAGGGTTCTCGCTGTCGCGATAGAACACGCCGTAGCCCGGTGAGCTCCACGCGATCGACTCGAAATCGGGCTCCGGTGGCGGTGGCGGTGGCGGTGGCGGCGGTGGCACGTCGGTCGGAGCGTCTGCGCGGTCGCGCGTGACGTCGTCGGGCGTGCGGGCCTCGTCGGGGGACGCGTCGGTGGCGTCACGGACGTCGGCGTCGCGCTCGTCGGACGCGTCGCGCGGGGTCGCATCGTCCGACGGGTCAGAGCGCGCGGGCTCTTCGTACACGCCGACGCACGCCGACAGCGTCGCGTAGAGGACCACCGTCGCGCGCGCGGATGCGAGGTGTCTCATCGGCTCGGCGCATGGTCGAGGGGTCGCAGAGCTCGCGTCAAGCGCGGTCTCGAGGGGCGAGGCCGTTGTTGAAGCACAGCCCAGCCGGAGAAGATCAGCGTGATCCGCTGCCGTGGCGGGCGTAGCGCGGTCCTTCGACGCCAAGGTCTCGACGGTGCTCTACTTCCGCGCGCTCGCCCTGTAGGTCCCTGCACGTCAGCTCTGGATGCGCCCCTCGCTGGCGCCGTCGGTCGAGAACTTGCGGTCTCCGCGCCGACGGTGTTAGCGACGCGGCGACGGAGAACGACGTATGGCGAAACAGGTTCATTGCGTCGTGCGAGGGCGCGTCCAGGGCGTGTTCTTTCGCGCGTCTGCGCAGCGAGAGGCGAAGCGGCTCGGGCTCACGGGCTGGGTGCGCAACCTCGCCGACGGCTCCGTCGAGATCGTGGTCGAGGGCGAAGACGAGCAGGTGCGTGAGCTCCTGCAGTGGGCCCAGCACGGCCCCAGCGCGGCCCGCGTCGACCGCGTCGACACCCGCTGGCGCAGCTACACGGGCGAGTTCGCAGACTTTCGCATCGAGCCGTGAAGCGCGCCGCGCTCATCGTCGCGTGCGCCCTCGCGCTCCCTCGCGTCGCCCTCGCGCAAGACGCCGCCGTGGCCGCGCGCGCCGCGCCCGCCCGCGCGCGCCCCGTCGAGGCCATCGGGCGCAGCGAGGCGGAGCTCGACGCGCTCCTCGGCACGCTCACCGACGGGAGCGCCGCCGCGCGACGCCGCGCCGCCGACGCGATCATCGCCGCGGTCGACCCCGACGACGTGCCCGCGATTCAGGCGCGCATCCTCGCCACGCCCCGCGGCGTCGCGCTCGACGGCCTGCGCCTCAAGATGATCCGCGCGGTGAACCAGGCCACCGGCGGGCGCCCCAACGTCGACTACGACCTGCTCTCGCTGATGGTGGCGCTGCCCCGCGCGGCCGACGCCGACGCCGCCGTGGAGCGCATCACCCTCGCCCGCGCGCTCGGGCGCATCCCCACCGCCGACGCGGGGCGCGCGCTGCTCGCCCTCTCGGCGGCCTTCAGCGGGACGTTTCGCCAGGAGGTCGGGCGCATCATTCGGGGCCAGCTCAAAGACTACGTG
>CANMAT010000201.1 GCA_947494865.1 Deltaproteobacteria bacterium | reverse complement strand
GACGACGCCAGCACGCGCAGCGCGCCGTGGTGGCCCCGCGCGGCGAGAAACGCCGCGGCGCCCGCCCATCGCACAAGACGCCCCGCGGGCTCGGCGCGCGCGTCGCTCGCAGAGAGCAAGGCGGCCGCGTGGTCGAGCGCCAGCATCGGCGTCGCGAACACCAGCGCGAGCACGCCCCCCGCCGCGAGCTCTCTCGCGCACAGCAACGGCCATGGGGCCCCGTCGATCGGCGCGGGCGATGCGAACGCGCCCGCCGCGAGGGCGAGGGCCATCACGACGCGCAAGGGGAGCGACCACGCGCCGACGCCGCCGACAGGCACCAGCAGCGCAGAGGGGAGCACGCGCAGCGACGCGAGCAGCCACGCGACGAGGGGCGCGGCGTCCATCGACGGTCAGCGAACGAGCGAGGGAATGGCCGACCACACGGCGCGGGCGAAGCGCGCGATCGAGGCGCCCCCCGCGGCGCCCGTAGCGAGCAGCGCTGCGGCTACCGCGAGCTGCCGCGGGAGCGCCGCGAGCGCGGGGTCGTGGAGGCGCGCAGAGGTGGCCACGAGGCCCGCAATCACGCCCGCCGCGAGGCCCGCCGCGAGCGCGGGCACCGAGAGCGTGAGGGCGAGTAGAAGCGCCTGCTGTGCGAGCTCGACGAGCTGCACGAGGGGTCAGTTGATGGGGTACGGGTAGGTGACCGAGAAGGTCGCACGGCTGAAGGGGGGCAGCGACGCGCGGCGCACCGCGGTCACGATGCAGCCCACCGCAGGCCCTGGCGGAATGCCGTTCACGTTGGCCGTCGTCACGCGGCCCGTGTTGGCGAACACGATGGTCACCATCGCGGTACCTCCCTGGCCTGTGCCGCACGCGCGAACGCCCGCCGACACGCTCTGCAGCGCGGTGCGTACGGTGCCACGATCGGGCGTCTCGGGAAGGTCGCCGCCGCCACCACCCGCGCTCGGCGAAGGAGCCGCTGCAGCGGCAGGCGCGGGCCGCGTCCCAACGGCGTTGAGCAGATCGTCGATGCTGCGCTGCCCGCCCGCAGGACGCGCAGGAGCCGCGGCAGCACGCGTCGGTGCCGCCGCGGGAGCGGGCGTCGGCGCAGCCGCCGCAGCGGTGCTCGCGGAGCTCCCACTCGATCGCTCACGACGATCGGAGCGATCGTGCCCGGAAGAGGGGGGCGCGGCGGGCGCCGCGGACGGCGCTGCGGCCGGCGGGGCTGCGACGGTGGGCGCTGCAGCCGCGGGCGCAGGCGCAGGCGCAGGCGCAGGCGCAGGCGCAGGCGCAGGGGCCGACGGCGCTGCTGCGGGACCAGGCTCCGCCGGGGCTGCGGTATTGGCCGCCAGGGTAGGCTGCGACTCATCACCGCGGTTGTTTCGGTTGGAGATCGACATGGCGGTCACGAGGCCGCCAACGAGGATCACGGCGACCGCCACGCCCGTGACTACGACGGTCTTGTTGACGCCCTGCGGGCGCGCGGGCTCGGGGGCCGCGACGACGGGCGCCACGGGCATCGCAACCGGTGCGAGCACCGGGGCCGCGAGGGGCGAGGCGAGCCCCGACGAGGCGCCGACGCTCATGATGTCGTCGACGCTCGACTTCTTCGCGCTCGCGGTGTTGAGCGCGCCCGCGAGCTTGTTGATGTCGATGAGGCCGCTCGCGTCGGGGTTGATGTTCGACGCGGGTTTGGTGCTCTCCTTGCCCGAGAGTTGCTGGAGCGTCGCGAGCGAGAAGAGCACCGAGTTCTCGTTGCGCTGACCCGTGAGCTGCTCACCCGAAGGCGCCGCTTTGGGCTCCTCGGCGGCGAAGAGGGGCTTCGCCGCCTCCTGTTCGCGGGCCTCGGGGGCGAAGAGATCGCCGCCCTTGGGAGCTGTGCGGGCCTTGGCGACCTCGCCCACGCGCGACGCGCGCATGTCGTTCGAAGCCACCTGCACAGGCGCGGGCGCCGGCGAAGCGACGGCCGACGCGGCGCCGAAGAGGTCTCCCACACCGGCGGGCGGCGAAGACATCACCGTCGACGACTCGGGCATCGACACCGTGAGCATCGCGAGCTCGGGCACATCGCGCATGGGGAGCCAGTTCTCGAACCCGTCGCGCCACACGTAGGTCTCGGTGTCGATCGCGCCCTGACCGAGAAGATCTCGGAGCTGATCGACCGCGTAGGGCCCCTGCTGCTCACCGTTGAGCACCGCGTGCCACACGGGCTCGGACCCCTCGGTAGAGACGACGCGCGTCTGCTCGTCGTCACCGGGGCGCTCCATCGGCGACTCGACCTGCTCGGCGGGTGCATCAGTGCCGCGGACGAGAATATCCTCTCCGCATTTCTTGCACTTGATCTTGAAGACCTTCTTCCCTTGGATCTTGTCGTCCGCAATCTTGTAGGTCGCGGAGCAGCTCTGGCAAACGATCTTCATGTCGTATCACCCGTGGCGAGGAACGTGGCGCCATCCCTGATGGCGTCGGGTTGCGTGCGCTTTGGAGGGGCGCTTCGCGGAGTCGCGCGCAGGCGCGACGGTGGAGGAGTGGTCTCCGCGAGGCGCAGCCATTCTAGAGATTTGCAGTTTCGAGGGTCAAGCGTCGGATCAGCGCGCTTGTAAACTTCGATCGGTGGGGGCACCGACCCTTGGGTTCGCGACGTCACGAACGCGCACTCACAAGTGTGGAGCCGTCCTCGCCGCAGAACTCCGTCGGCGAAGGGTACCTGCGCTTGCACGTCGGGCAGATGCGATCGAGCGTCGGCGCGCGCTGTACCGGTGCCGCGACGACCGCCGCCGCTGGGGCCGGAGCAGGCCGAGGCGCGCTCGCGGCGGAGGCATCGACGAGCGCGGCCCCGTCTTGCGGACAGAACGCGAGGTCTGAACCGTAGCGCGTCCCGCACCGCGGACACGCGCGCGCGTCGGCGATCACGAAAGGCGCTGCGGCCTTCACGGGAGGCCCCGCGACGGGAGCCTCCGCGACGGGAGGCCGCGCGACGGAAGCTTCCGCGACGGGAGCCTCCGCGACGGAGGGAATCGCATCGGAGCCCGCTTCGCGCGCGGAGCGCTCCCTCGAGCGCCGACGGGTCAAGAGCGCGAGACCCGCAACGCCGAGCAGCGCGGCGAAGAGCGCGAGACCCCACACCACGAACGACGATCGCGGCGCAGACCGCGGCGTCGCGACGGCGACCGCCCCCACGCGCGGCCCGACGATCAAAGGCGCATCTACGCCTGCATCGGGGTCTTCGAGGTGCGTCGCGACGAGGTCGCGGTAGCGATCCGCCGTGACCACCGCGGCCACCGCCCGCGCCGTGAATCCCCCTGCCATCGCGGTGACCTCGAACTCGCCCGTGCCGCTCGTCGCCGTGGGAACGAAGCAGCTGCGATCGAGCGTCGCGTCGGCGTCGCCCTGCGTTCGCTGCATCGTCCACGCGACGTCGGGGCCCTGCGCCTCGCAGCGGTTCGCGTCGACGAGGCGCGCGCGAAAGCACACGCGCACGCCCGCCGTTGTGCTCCTGCGCGAGGGCGTCACCTGGAGCGCGGCGGGAGCGCCCGGCGTCGCGCAGCGCGTCGGCGGCGGAGGGGGCGGCGGAGGGGGCGGCGGAGGGGGTGGCGGTCCCGCGTCGACCGCGCCCACGCGCTCGTACTCGCGCACGAGCACCGACGAGGCGCGGCAGTTGGAGCCCTGAATGGCCCACTCGTACCGCGTCTCGTCTCGAAAGCTCAGGTGCGTCGCGTCGCGCGCGGTGAGGGTGTACGTGCCTCGCTCGGCGAGCGCGAAGCTGGAGGGCGTGCTGCACGCGACGACCCACTGCGTAGCCGATGGGTGCGTGGCACTCACGAGCGACACGTCGCGGTTGTCGCTCCAGCAGCGGTTGCTGCGGTTCGTGCGGCCGCCCGAAATCACGAGCTGATCGCCCTCGACGCGCACCGAGACCTCGCGGCCCGTGCCGTTGCGGTGCGACTCCGGGCGAGGGCCGCACGCGCCGCCCCACTCGGTGACGGTCACGTCGACCTGGTCACGCGTGACGCGCCATGTGCCCGTGAGATCCTGGGCGGCGAGAGGTGTAGAGAGCGCGCACACCGCGGCGCCGAGAGCGGCACACACCACGGGGCGACGCGCGAGGGCACGCATCGCCGCGTACCATATCGAGGTCGCCTTGCGGGCGCTACGAATTGTTCAGAGAAGGGTCTGCGCGCAGAGAGCTCTGCGAATCAGCGGTCGGCGCGCGCCTGCTTCACGGCGTCGGTGAGCTCAGGCACGGCCTTGAAGAGGTCGGCCACGAGGCCATAGTCAGCCACCTGAAAGATGGGGGCCTCGGCGTCTTTGTTGATCGCCACAATGACCTTGCTGTTCTTCATGCCCGCGAGGTGCTGAATGGCGCCCGAGATGCCCACGGCCACGTAGAGCTGCGGCGCCACGACCTTGCCGGTCTGACCGACCTGGAGGTCGTTGGGCACATAGCCCGCGTCTACGGCCGCGCGGCTCGCACCCATCCCTGCGCCGAACGCATCGACGAGGGGCTCGAGCACCGATTTGAAGTTGTCAGCGGACTTGAGCGAACGACCGCCGGCCACGACGACGCGAGCCTCGGTGAGCTCGGGGCGCTCCGACTTCACCTCTTCGAAGCTCACGAACTGCACGCGCGCAGCGTTGGGCGCGGGCGAAGCGGCCACGGCGGTCACCGTCGAAGACCCGCCCGACGGGGCCGCGGGCGAGAACTCCGACTGACGCACGCTCACCACCTGCACGGGGGTGGTCACCTGCATGGTGCCGATGGCGTTGCCCGCGTACATCGGGCGCTTGTACACGAGCGCGCCGCCCTGGCTCTCGACGCGAGAGATGTCGGGGGCGAGACCAGCGCCGAGGCGCACGGCCACGCGCGGCGAGAGGTCCTTGCCGAAGGAGCTCGCGGTCACGACGACGACGGTGTACCCGCCCCTCTTCGCGACGTCGGCCACGGTCGGCACGAAGGCCTCGGCCACGTAGTTGGCGAGGAGCGCGTCGTCGGCCGCGAGCACCGAGCCGGCGCCGTACGCGCGGAGCTCCTCGACGGCGGCGCCGATCGACTTGCCGAGCGCGAGGATGTCGAAGGGCAGTGCCGCCGC
Organism: Deltaproteobacteria bacterium; assembly: GCA_947494865.1. Taxonomy (GTDB): domain Bacteria; phylum Myxococcota_A; class Polyangia; order Polyangiales; genus CAISKJ01. The sequence continues at coordinate 1,691 of CANMAT010000201.1, read as the reverse complement.
GCGCGCGAAGTTGATCGCGCTGTGGGTGGTCTTCTTGAGACGGCCGCCGGAGATCTCGGCGATGACGAGGATCTTGCTCATGATCACAGGTTCTCCTTTACAGAGCCTTGGCGTCGGTGCGCAGGCGCTCGACGAGCTCGGCGACGTCTTTCACCTTGATGCCGGCCTTGCGCGCCGCCGGGAGTTCGAAGCCCGTGTAGCGCACCTTGAGGCCCGTCTCGACGCCGAGCGACGCGAGGGGCGCCTCGGCGATGGGCTTGGTCTTCGCCTTGATGATCATCGGCAGCGGCGCGAAGCGCGGGCCGTCGTTGTAGGCGAAGGCCGCGGGGGTGACGTTGTTCGTCACGGCCTTGCCGCCGACGATTCGCAGGTCGACGGAGATCACGGCCGGGAGCGTGAGGATGAGCTTGACGACGCCTCCGTCGACCTGGCGGCCCACGGTCACGGTCTTCTTGTCGGCGCTGAGGTTCACGCTCATCGCGAAGGTGGCGCTGGGCCAGCCGAGGGTCTCGGCGAGCACCTGGGCGACCTGATTGCTGTCGCCGTCGACGGCCTGCTTGCCGAGGATCACCAGGTCGGGCTTTTGCGCCTCGACCACCTTGGCGAGCGCGCGCGCGACGAGGTCGCCGTCGAGCGACTCGTCGTCGGTGGTGAAGAGCAGCCCCGAGTCGGCGCCCATGGCGAGCGACTGACGGATGTTCGTCGTCGCCTCCTTCGGGCCGAACGAGGCCACCACGACCGAGTCGCCTGCGATGCGGGTCTTGCCGTTCTCGACGAGCCGAAGGGCGGTCTCGACAGCGTACTCGTCGAAGGGGTTGACCTTGGGCTCGAGACCGTCGGTCACGATCTTGGCGCCCCCCGGGGCGACCTTGACCTTGTTGGCGTTGTCGGGGTCCGCCGTGCGCTTGAGGGAGACGAGGATCTTCACGGAACTGCGCTCCTGCTGAAGGGTGGCGACCACCTGTTAACCCGCGGAGGATCACTGGCTGGCGGACGCCGATCGGAGCCGAGGGTTTAGAGGTGTCGGGTGCGGCGTGTCAACACCGCTGAATGGCGATTCAGTGCGACGCGGAGCGCACGCGGCTCTCGATCCAGGCGAGCACCTTCGCCTCCGGCTGCGAGCCGGTGAAGCGAGAGAGCTCCTGGATGCCCGTTGGCGAGGTGACGTTCACCTCCGTGAGCCTCCCGCCGATCACGTCGAGGCCCACGAAATGAAGCCCGTCGGCGCGGAGTCTGGGGGCCACCGCGGCGATGATCCGACGGTCGTCGGCGTCGAGGTCGCAGGCCACCACGCTGCCGCCCACGTGGATGTTGCTCCGGGCCTCGTCGGCCCTGGGCACGCGCAGAATGGCGCCGAGGGGCTCGCCCTCGAGCAGCAGAATGCGCTTGTCACCCACCCGCACCGCCGGGAGGTACTCCTGCACCATGCAGAAGCGCCGTCCCGCGTCGGTGGTGGTCTCGATGATGGAGCGAAAGTTCTGGTCTTTGAGGTCGAGCACCATGATGCCGCGCCCGCCCGCGCCGTCGAGGGGCTTGATCACGCCCGCGGTGCCGATGCGCCCGAGAAACGCGCGGATGTCATCTTCGCGCATCGTGACGATCGTGCGGGGCATCACCTCGGGGAAGTGCAGCGCGTAGAGCTTTTCGTTCGCGTCGCGCAGGCCGCGGGGGTCATTGAGCACGAGCACCTG
>CANMAT010000200.1 GCA_947494865.1 Deltaproteobacteria bacterium | reverse complement strand
TCGGAAAGGTCGGCGGCGTGGCCGAGGTGCGCTCCCTCGCCGTCGACCTCGACGCCATGATCGCCCGCCTCGCGGGCCTCGTCGCCACGCAGCGCCGGTTCGTCTCCGACGCCGCCCACGAGCTGCGCGCGCCCCTCACGTCGCTGCGCGGCGAGCTCGAGCTCGCGCTCCGCAGGCCGCGCTCCGCCGACGAGTACCGCGCCGCCCCCGCGCGCGCCCACGCCGACGTGCTCGCCCTCGGCGCGCTCACCGACGACCTCCTCGCCCTCGCCCGCGCGCGCACCAACGCCGACGACGCGAGCGCCTCCGTCGCCGAGGCCGCCGCGCGCGTGGCCGCCATGCTCCGAGCGCGCGCCGACGAGCGGCGGGTCACCCTCGCGGTCGAGGCCCCCGACGAGCTCCGCGTGCGATGCGCGCCCCGCGACCTCGAGCGCGCGCTGCGCAACCTCGTCGAGAACGCCCTGCGCCACGCCCCGGCCGACACCGCCGTGCGCGTGTGCGCCGAAGACCACGGCGAGAGCGTCACGGTGAGCGTGAGCGACCGCGGCGAGGGCGTCGCCCTCGAGCAGGCCGAGCGCATCTTCGAGCCCTTCGTGCGCCTCGACCCCGCGCGCAACCGCGACGCGGGAGGCACCGGCCTCGGGCTCGCCATCGCGCGCGAGCTCTGCCGCGCCCAGGGCGGCGACGCCTCCCTCGACGTGCACCACGAGGGCCCCGGCGCGCGCTTCGTGGTCACCCTCCGACGCGCGTAGAAGACCTATCTCTCAGGCGTGGACGCGGCGCGCGGCGGTCACGAGGTCGTCGGCCTCGAGGTCGACGCCCAGAAAGGCCAGGCCCACGCCCTGGACCATCCCCTCCGGGGCCTTCACCCGCACGGCGTGGCGCACCTCGCAGCGCGAGGTCATCTCCCACGAGCCGTCGGGCACCGAGAAGGTCACGCGCACCACCACGCCCTGCGGGTACGGGTCCGGCGTCTCCACGAAGAGCCCGCCGGGAGAGATGTCCCTCCCTACGCACCTTCGAATGCCGAACGGGCCGTCGATGAGAACGGAAAAAGCAAGCCGGAGCCGCGGACCACTGCGTCGCTCGGTCTTCACGAAACGCAGCGTAGTCCGGGGTATGGGTCGGGGAGCAACTTCCAGGCGCTCGCACCGCATTGTCGTTCTTGACCGCGCGATGCGTGGACACGTACGTTGCGGGCGTCGAAGTGTGGTCGAAGGCCGTTTGGGGCCGACGCACCCACCACCCGCGAAGGGGCCGCCGCGCCTCCCAGCGTGAACCGTCACGAGGAAGAGGATGAAGCTCGTCGTCGCAGGGTTGTCGGACGTCGGTCGTGAACGAGACCACAACGAGGACTCGTACGCGGTCGAGGAAGAGTTCGGACTCTTCATCGTCTGCGATGGGATGGGTGGGCACCAGGCCGGCGAGGTCGCCAGCGCGCTCGCCATCACCACGGTGGTCGAGCACGTGCGCACGCACTCCGGGGGCGACCGCCTCGCGGTGCTCGCCGACGCGTCGCGCATGGCCAACGCGCGGGTCATCGAAGAGGGCGCGCGCAACCGCCGCCGCAAGGGCATGGGCAGCACGCTCGTCGCCATCATCCGCGACGGCGACGACATGGGCATCGCCCACGTGGGCGACTCGCGCTGCTATCGCCTCCGCGACGGCAAGCTCGAGCGCATGACGCGCGACCACTCGCTCATCGAAGAGCTCGCGGGCGACGACCCCATCGCCCACGCGGCCCTCGGCGGGTACTCCAACGTCATCACCCGCGCCATCGGCACGGCGCCCGACACCGAGCCCGACGTCCGCCGCGAGAAGCTCCGCGAGGGCGACCTCTTCCTCCTCTGCTCCGACGGCCTCTCGGGCGTGGTCAAAGACCCCGACATCCAGAAGTTCCTCGCGCGCCCCGGCGACCTCGCCGAGCGCTGCCGCGAGCTCATTCAAGCCGCCAACGAGGGCGGCGGCCCCGACAACATCTCCACCATCCTGGTCCGCGTCGAAGCCTGAGCGTCGAGCCCATCCCGTGGCGCTCGCGTCGCTCCTCCGCCGCCCCTCGACGGTCGCGCTCGCGGCCCTCGCGCTGAGCATCCTCTCGGCCTACAGCCTCGGCGTCGTCGACGCCGGCTACGCCCTCACCGCGCCGCACCTCGCCGAGGCCTTCGCCCGCGGCTCGTTCCTCGGCGTCCCCGCCGCGTGGTTCGGCGCGCGCATGGCGGTCTTCGCGGTCTTCTCCAGCGCCCTCGCGCTCGTGGCCGTCGGCGGCGACGCGCGATCCCTCGGCGCATCCTCGGCCACCCCGTGGCGCCGCATGCTCGCCTCGCAGGCGCCGCTGCTGCTCTCCCCGTGGGCCCTCACGCAAGACGACGTGCTCCGTCGCCCCGCCTTCGTGGCATTCTTCGTAGGCCTCGCGGTCGCCCTCACCCTGCGCATGCGCGCGACGCCCGCCGCCGAGCCCGCCGCTCCCCACGCGCGCAAGGGCCTCGCCGAGCACTGGCCCGTCGTCGCCGTCATCACACTCCACGCACTGTACTTCTCGGCCGCCACCATCGAGCGCGACCGCGCCCTCTGGTCGGCCACCGTCGACCTCGGCATCTTCAAAGAGGCCCTCTGGCACACGCTCCACGGGCGCGTGATGTTCTCCCCCGCGGTGGGCTACAGCTTCTTCGGCGAGCACTTCTCGCCCGTGCTGTTCCTCCTCGTGCCCCTCTACGCGCTGTGGCCCTCGAGCGCGTGCCTCTTGTCGGTGCAGACGCTCGCCATCAGCGCGTCGGCGTGGCCCCTCTACCGCCTCGGGCGCGAGGTCGGGCTCGCGCGCAGCCTCGCCACGGCCCTCGCCGCGGCGATGATCTTCTCGCCCCCGATGCAGACGGCCCTCTTCTACGACTTCCACATGGACCTGCTCGCGGTCCCCGCCCTCTCGGCGCTCGTGCTCGCGCTGCACCGCCGCCGGTGGCTCCACAGCTACCTCGCGCTCGCGCTGCTGGTCTCGGTCAAAGAAGACATGTTCATCCCCGCGGCGGGCGCCATCCTCGCGCGCGTCTTCTCGGGCGACCGCGACGACGCGCGGCGCTCCGTGCCCGCGGGCCTCGTCGCCACGGCGTACTGCTTCCTCTCGATGTTCGTGTTCATCCGCGCCTTCGGCCCCCCGCCCGGCGTGCCGGTGTACATGGGCGGCGGCGGCGGCGCGGGCCCCCGCGGCACCTACAAATTCCTCCGCAACTTCAGGCACCTGGTGGGCTGGGGCGGCCCCCTGCGCATGCTGTTCGGCCAGCCCGTGCGCTTCGTGCTCTACGCCTTCACCGAGACGCGCCTCACCACGCTCCTCAACTTCATGATGCCCCTCGGGTTCCTGCCCTTCATGGCGCGCTGGCGCTTCGCGCTCCTCGCCCCCCTCGGCATCATCCTCTTGAGCGACAACCCCGAGATCGTCTCGCTCCGCTATCACTACAGCGCCATTCAGCACCCCGGGGTGTTCTTCGCGGCCGCCTACGGCGCCGCCACGCTGGTCGCCTCGAGCGCGCGCCCTACGCGCACCCAGCAGGGCCTCGCGGGCATGGTGGTCGCGGGCGCCGTGGTGCTCCTCGGCATGCACCCCGCGAGCGTGTGGGCGCGCACCCACGTGAGCGATCACCACGCGGTCACCCCCCACGTCGCCGCCGTCGATCGCCTCGTGGCGCGCGTGTCGCCCAACGCCACCGTGAGCGTCACCACCTTCCTCGGCCCGCGCCTCTCCAACCGCGTGTGGAGCAACGTGTTTCCCCACGGCGTCCAGAAGGTCGACGCGGCCCTCGTCGACCTGCAACGCCCCGCGTGGCCCCTCGAGCCCGGCACCCGCGACGAGACCATCCGCGCGCTCCTCCGGCAGGGGTGGAGCGCCGCCGCGTGGCAAGACGGCGCCGTGCTCCTCCTCCGTCACGGCGACACGTCGCACAACCGCGAGGCCCTGCGCGACCTCTTCGCCCGCAGGCGCTACGAGGTCGAAGGCACCGAGCAGACCGAGTTCCCCAACTGCGCCGAGCGCGACCCCGAGGCCAGCGACGGCCGCGCCCGCGTGGTGCGCGCCTCCGACCCGCGCGCCCCGGGCTTCGTGGTCTTCGGCCCCTTCATTCGACTCTTTCCCGCGCGCTATCGGGTCAACTTTCGACTCCGCGCCGAGGCGTCGATCTCGCGCGACGAGCCCATCGGCACCGTCGACGTGCTCGCCAAGGGCGGCGTGGTCATCGCCTCGCAAGAGCTCCTGCCCGAGATGTTCCCCGACGCGCAGTGGCGCGACGTGCCCGTCGATTTCGCCGTCGAGCTCGCGGGCGCCGACGAGGTCGAGTTTCGCGTGCGCACGGCGAAGCGTTGGCTCCTCGGCGCCGACGTGATCTCGCTCACGTCGCCCGACGAAGAGGCCCTGCTCCACACGATGACGGTGCGATGACCGACGGCCCTCCCTCGCGAGGGCGGCCGTCTCACCGCGCCGGCGTCAGCGCCGCAGCTTCGCTTGAAAGATCGGGATCACGGTCGCGGCCTTGCGCGCGGCCGACTGGAGCACGGCGGGCTTGAAGTCCATCTTGAGGGCCGCCACGAGCACCTCTTCGTTGAGCCAGTGCGCCCCGTCGGGGTCATCGATGAGGTCCTTCGCGCGCTTGCCCTTCACCTCGTTGCGGTCGGGCGAAAACACGCGGGCCTTGAAGGGCTCGTACACGTCGCCGAGGGCCTCGCGAAACACCGCGAGGTCGCTCGCGTCGCCGTCGATGGTCTCGAGCATCTCGGGGATGCGCGACCGGTAGGCCTCGTACCGCGCGGGCGCCTTCTGGCGCACCTCGTCGAGGGCCACCCGCATCGCGAGGGCGTCGTCGAGGTAGCCCAGCGCGCCGTTCGAGTCGGGCACCACGTCGCCGGGGGCCAGAATGTACAGCAGCGCGGTCACCACGTCGGCCCGCAGCGGGTCGTCGAGGTCGGGGTCGTCGGCCACCACGCGGAGGTAGTCTTTGAAATCTTGCTGCAACGTCGAGAGCCAACGTTCAGCGACCTGTACGAGCGCTTCGTGGTCCATTGAGGGGTTGTGTCTTGATCTCGCCGAGAGAGGTTTCGTACCCGTGAACGGAGAGCTTAACGCACCGTCACGGCAGACTCATTCGCGGTTTTCTTCTTCGCGCGGAATGAGATCTTCGGCCGCGGGGCAGGCCACCTGCACGCCCGTGGGGCCGTTGTTGGTGCGCAGAATGAGAAACATCACGCGGCGGTTCTGCGACCACGCGGCCTCGTTGTGGCCGGGGCGCACGGGGCAGCGCTCGCCGTAGCCCGCCGACTGGAGGCGCCCGCGGTCGACGCCGCGCTCGACGAGGGCCCGCACCACGCTGGCCGCGCGGTCGCGCGTGAGCTGCAGGTTGTGGTCGTCGTTGCCGCGCTCGTCGGCGTGACCCTGCACCTGCACGAGGCCGATCTGGGGGTTGCCCCGCAGCGTGGCCCCCACGGCCTCCACGATGGGAATGCTGTCGGGCCGAATCTGCGCGCTGTCGGTCTCGAAGTTGATCGCCTGCAGAATGCGAATGTTGTTCTCATCGATGACGGCGATGCCCTGGTCGGGGCAGCCGTCGTCGTCTTCGGTGCCGTTGTACGTCTCGGGCTCGTTGGGGCAACGGTCGCGCACGTCGGGGATGCGGTCGTGGTCGTTGTCGGGGTCGGGGCAGCCGTTGTCGTCCTCGAAGCCGTCGCGGTCTTCGGGGTCGTTGGGGCAGAGGTCCTCGCGGTCGAGAATCCCGTCGCTGTCATTGTCGGGGTCAGGACACCCGTCCTGGTCTTGAAACTCGTCGCGGTCTTCGGGCTGATCGGGGCACTGATCGACCGCGTCGAGAATGCCGTCGCCGTCGCGGTCGTTGTTGTCGCGGTCGGGGCAGCCGTCTTCGTCCTGCTCGCCGTCGCGGTCCTCGGGCGTCAGCGGACACTGGTCGTCGATGTCGGGGATGCCGTCTTGATCGTTGTCGGGGTCGGGGCAGCCGTCTTGATCGTCGAAGTGGTCGAAGTCTTCGGGCTGATCGGGGCACTGGTCCTCGTCGTCGCGGTAGCCATCCCCGTCGCGGTCGCCGATCGAGGGCTCGAACACAAAGCCCACGAAGGCCCGCACGTTGGCCGCGGCGTCGGCGTCGAAGATGCGCCGCCCCGCGCCGATCATGAGGTACGAGTTGGCCACCACGAAGATCTTCAAGCCGCCGACGGCCTCGAGGGGCGTCGAGGCGGGGGCGAAGAAGTTGTTGGTGTACGTGCCGCCGTACACCTCGGCCACGAGGTCGAGCGCGTTGGCCACGCGCACGCTCATGCCCAGCCCCATGGTGAAGGGGTTGGCGTACGTGGTGTTGCCGAGCACCGCGCCGGTGCCAAACCCCATGCGGTAGCCGAGGTTGAGGTCCATGCGAAAGCGCCAGTGGGGCCTCCACTCGGCCGCGAGCGAGGGCCAGAGCATGAAGCCCGGGTCGCCCGCGAAGTTCGACGGGCCGCTCTGCAGGGGGAGGCCCGCCTGGAGCAACAGCGCGAGCCCAAAGTTCGTGCGCTCGGCCCGCAGGAAGCGAAGCTTCACGTGCGCGGTGAGCGAGCCGAAGCCCTGAAAGCTGAGCCCGTTGGGCGAGAGGTTGTACCCGCCGACGGGGCCCACCGCGTTGTCGCCCATGGAGCCCGGGCCCGACACGAGGTGCACGGGGAGCTGCAAGCCCACCACGAGCCAGTTGGCGATGCCCACGTTGGCGTGCAGCACGCCCGAGAACATGTTGGCCACCAGGGGCACTTCGCCG
>CANMAT010000199.1 GCA_947494865.1 Deltaproteobacteria bacterium | reverse complement strand
GTCGCGCAGGAGGCGCTCGCGCAGCGGCGGCGAGAACGCCTGCGCCTGGTCGGCGACGCGCGCGAGGGCGTCGGGGTCGCTGCGCGTCGCGGGCGCCGCGGCGTCGCGCTCGAGCGCGGCCACCACGAGGTTCACCGCCTGCGCGCGCGCCGCGTCGCGGTACCACGGCGCGCGCGCGATGGCCGCCATGCGCGCCATATCGGGCGCCGCGGCGCGCAGCGCGCGCAGGTGCACCTGGTCGAGCACCGACTCGCCGGCGGCGCGGTCGACGTCGAGGGCGCGCAGCGCGTCGGCCTCGAGCGAGGCCCGCGCGAGGTCGCCCCGCTCGAGCGCGGCGAGCGCCCCGCTGGCCCGCGGACGGTCGCGCGCGAGCACCATGGCCGTGGCGCCCACCAGCAGCATCAGCGCGCCCGCGGGCACGCCCAGGCGCAGCGGCGAGCGCGCGCGCGGCGCCAGCGTGAGGCCCGAGAGCACCCACGCGCCCGCGAGGGCCAGCGCGCACGCGAGCCCCACCACGGCGGGCGTGTGGCCCGTCTGCGCGTACCAGGGGTGCCGCGCGCCGTACGAGAGCGACACCGCGAGGGCCGCGACGAGGGCCCCTACGGCGCCCGCGCGCGTCACGATGCGTCGGAGCTCCGCGGGGCGCCAGTCGGCCGTGGGCGAGGCCTCGAGGGGCGTGCCGCCCACCTGAACGACGCCCGTGGAGAGGGCCGTGGCGTACGTGACCAGGTGCACCACGCTCTGAAACCGCTGCACCCGCGTGGCCACCACGCGCTCGCTGGGCGGGAGCTTGGGCGCGAGGCCCGCGGCGAGCTCGCCCGGCGCGCGCATGCCCGTGTCTTCGACGAGCGTGTCGGGCCAGCGCGCGGGGTCGCCGTCGAAGTCGGCGGCCTCGGAGACCCGCGGGTGCGCCCGCGCCGCCGAGCCCATCGGGTGCACGCACACCACCTGCCGCGTGGAGCGCTCGACCTCGAGCCAGGCCTCGACCTCGCCCGCGGCGTGGCACTCGTCGCAGTCGACCTGGCCCGCGCGGCACGCGCCGCAGGGGAGCTTCTTCTGCCCCGCGCACTGCCCGCACTCGGCGCCCATCGCGTCGCGCCCGGTGGCGTCGCAGCGGGGGCACTTCGTCTTGCCCGCGCCCTTGCAGGCCGCGCACTTCGTGGCGCCGCTGCCCAAACACGCGGGGCACCAGCCGACGACGCGCGTCGCCTCGGCGAGCGCGTTGACGTCGACCACCCACGGATCGACGGAGGCGGGCGTCGGGAGGGGCTTCGGGTCGCGCGAGCGCCCGGAGCCCGGGCGCGTGTGCAGCGTGGTGGTGCGCCGCTCGATGGAGTGCAGCGCGCGCTGATAGGCCTCGACGTCGTCGCGCACGCCGACCACCGAGTCTCGAAAGGCCTCGGCGGAGAGGCCGTGGCGCTGCGCCGCGCGCGCGGCCGCGTCGACGGCTTCGTCGTGGCGTCGGCTGCGGGGGGCGTCGCTATGGGGGGGAGATGCGGCCATCGTGGAGCGCGTGAGGGCGGCCCCCTCGACGAGCCGCGCGGCGCCGAGTCTTGTCGACATCGGTGCGCGCGCACAAGCGCCTTTATGGCTCGCCGCGCGATGCCCGCGAGGCCGGAAAGTTTCAGACGGCGCCGAGGCCCTTGGCGAGCAGCTCGATGTCAGTGCGCTTCACGCGCTCGACGGCCAGCGAGGGGAGAATCACCTTCTGGCCGGGGAGCCTCGCGAGGCGCTCGATCATGCGGCGCTGGAGGTCCTCGCGGTGGGCGCGCGCGACGCCCGCGCGGGCGATGGCGGCGAGCGCGTCGGAGCGGCCCAGGAGGGCGGCCGCCGCCTCGGTCTGCCCGAGGGGGATCTTCGAAAAAACAGGGGTGAGCACGTTGTTGATCACCAGCCGCGCGAGGGGCATACGAACGTCGTTCTGCAGCGACGCGACGAGCTCTTCGGTCTCGGCGGTGGGCATCTCTTCGGCGAGGGTGACCACCACGGCGCCGGAGCGCTTGGGGTCGCGCAGAATGGCGATGCCCTCGTCGGCCTCGCGGCGCAGGAGCCCCGCGGGCGCCACGCCGGCGATCACCTGCGGCACGCGCAGCATCTGGAGCCCGTGCCCCGTGGCGGGCGCGTCGAGGATGACCAGGTCGTACGCGAAGGCCCCGGTCTCGTCCTTCTGCTTCACGTGGTAGAGGGCCTTGCCGAGCATCGCCCACGCGTCCATGCCGGGCACCGCGCGCAGAAAGCCCTTCACCGCGCGATTGTCCATCACGGCTTTGTAGAGGGCTCGCACCTTGAGCACCATGACCCCGTACTCGTCGAGGCACGTCTCGGGGTCCATGTTGACGGCGTCGATGCGGGGCAGAATGTTCGTGACGTCGGCGCCGATCACCTCGGTCTCGAGCATGGCGCTCATGCGCTCGCGCGCCTGCGTCATGGCGACGAGCACGCGCTTGCCGCGCGACGCGGCCAGCACGGCCAGCGAGGCGGCCACGGTGGTCTTGCCCGTGCCGCCCTTGCCGATCACTGCGATGAAGCGCCGATCCAACAGGTCTGATGCCATGTGCCTTCTGTCGTTACCCTCACGCCCCCATCGGGCGCAACCGGTAAGGCATCAGCGACGGCGGCGCGCGCGCAGGCCCACGGCCGCGAGCGCGAGGCCCACGAGGGCCGCCAGCGTGGTCTCTCCGCCGACCTTGCGCCCGGGGGTGGCGGCGCAGCGCACGCCGCCTTCGGAGACGCTCCCCGTGGTCTCGACGGCGCCGTCGGGTGTGCCCGCGTCGACGGGGTCGGTGGTGCCGGCGCAGGTGGGCCCCGGGTCGTTGAGGAGCCGACCGTAGTTGTAGTTGCGCTCGCGGAGCCCGAGGTCGCTCGCGCGCAGCTGGAGGTCTTGCGTGAGCATGGTGCCCAGCATGTTGGCGCGGAAGCGGGTCACGGTGGCGCTGTCGCCGAGGCCCGTGAAGGCCACGCGCACGTCGTCGAGGGGATCGGTGGCGGGCCCGGCGTCGGCGGCGTCGTCGCCCGCGTCGGGCGTGCCCGCGTCGAGGCCGAAGGGGGGCCGGCCCGGGCCGCCCGGCGACACGGGGTTGCGGAAGCCCGGCGCGGCGGCCACCCAGTCGCCGAGGTTCTGCCGCGTGGCGCTCTCGGTGAGCCACAGGCGGTCGCCGTTGGCGCGGTTGAGCGAGTTGAAGGCGCTGAGAAAGTCGCTCGCGGGCGAGCCGGGGCGCGCAAAATCCCACGTGAGGTCGGCCTCGCGGATCTCGCCGTTGGGAAAGTTCTGCGCCTCGTAGCGCGCGCTCGAGATCACCACGAGCGAGAGGCCCACGCGGTCGGCGATGCCCGCGGCGATCATGCGCAGCGGGAGCACGGGCTGGGCGCCGTCGAGGGTGACGCGCACCGGGCTCATGCGGTTGATGCCCTCGCCCGGCCGGAGCCGCAGGGCGATGTAGTCCATGTTCATCGCGGTGTAGTGGTCGATGATGGGCTCGACCGCGGAGGGCACGGTGTACCCGTTGGAGCGCAGCCAGTCGCGCATGGCCATCGGGTCGGTGCCGCGGATGATCGACACCGCGTAGGGGCCCACCACCTCTTGCCGGAGCACCGTGACGCCCGCATCGGCCGAGGCGGCCGCATCGGCGAAGCCGCCCGGCGACGCGGTGGGGACGCCCCCGCGACCGCAGAAGGGCCGCGTCGGGGGGATCACCACGGGGGCCGTGAGCCCGTCGGCGAGGCGCATGAAGCCGTCGTCGGCCTGCGCGATCTGCGTGCGCTCGGTGTAGCGAATAGGCAGAATCCACGAGAAATCGGCCGCAGCGCCGGAGTACTGGAACTGATCCCAGAGGGTGGTCTGCGTGGTCGAGACCGAGAGCACCATGCGGTGATCGGTGACCACCTGCACGGTGGTGGGGCCCACGAAGCACCCGCCGCACGCGCTCACATCGCTCGGAGCGCCCGCCATCGCCGCGGCGCCCGCGAGCGCCAACACCCAACCTGCACGCTTGAAGTTCATCGCCTACCTCGTGTTGTGAAGAGAGATCTTAAGAGCCTTGGTGCGAGGGCTTTACTGCGCCCTGCGCCGACGGCGCGCCGCGACGCCCGCCACGGCCGCGAGGCACAGGCCCGCGAGGCCCGCGCCGCCCGCGCTGCCGGGCCGCGCGCTGCACTCGATGCCGCGCGCCGCGGTGGTGTCGGTGCCGCTGTAGAAGCCGTCGCTGGTGGCGCAGCGCGGGGTGTTCACCGTGCGACTGACGAAGATGCGATTGCTCACGGGCGTGTTGTCGGTGGCCGCGGCGAGCTGCAGGTCTTGATCGAGGAAGCGCACGGCGAGGTCGGCGCGGAGGCGCGTGACCCACGGCGACGAGAGGCCGCGCGTGGCGAGGGCCCAGTCGCTCTGGGCCTCGGGTCCCAGCTGCCACTGGTAGTTCTGCGCGCTCGCGGCCGACTCGACGATCCACGCGCGACCGCCCGCAGCGGCCACCGTCGCGCGAAACACGTCGTTGTAGTTGCTGGTGTTGGTGGCCCAATCCCACACGATGGCGTCGGGGTTGATGGCGCGGGTGGGAAAGTTCTGCGTCTCCCAGCGACCTTCGCCCACCACCATGAGGTTGATGCCCACCTTGTCGGCGGCGCCCGCGGCCACCATGCGCAGCGGGAGCACCGGGCTCGGCGTGGCGAAGCGCACCCGCACGGGCACCATCGCCTGCACGCCCTGACCGGGCCGCAAGCGCATGGCGTAGAAATCCATGTTGAGGTCGTTGTACCCGCGGATCACGGGCTCGATCGCCGGGGGGATCGCGTACCCGTTGGAGCGCAGCCACGTGGCGAGCGCATCGGCGTCGGTGCTGCGCAGGAGCACGCTCTGGTAGGGCCCCACGGTCTCGGTGCGAATCACCTGCACGGCGCTGTCTTCGCGGGCGTTCGACGCCAGGGCGCCGCCGCCGAAGCCCCCGCCCGACGCGCGCGAGGGACAGGGCGCGGGGGCCTGGATCACCGGCGCCGTAGCCCCGTCGAGCTGGTCGAAGAACTCCGACGCGGCCACCATCACCTGCACGTCGCCGCGGACCGGGAGCACCCACGAGAAATCTTCCGGGCGCCCCGCGTACCGGATCTGATCCCACAGGATGGACTCGTCGCTGTGAATGGCCATCACCATGCGGTGATCGGTCACCACCTGGACGGTCTGCGAGGGGCCGAAGCACCCGCCGCACGCGTCCGCCGCGGTGGGAGCGCCCACCGTCGCGAGCGCCGCCAGTACGAAGATCATCCCGTTCGATCGAAGCGTCGTGCCCATGTGTGTGCCCTCCCGCTGAGCAATTCTTGATCCAACATGGATCGTCGCGGTTGCAAGGGTCTAGCGCAAGGGGCCGCTGGGTCACGCTGTGCCACTGGGGGCCTCGGCGGGCGTGCCGCGGCGTGACGGGGTGTAGAGATCACCCGGCGATGTTGTTAGGGTCGCGCGCCATGGACGAAGTACCCCCGCTGCGCGTGGTGCAGGCGCCGAAGCCTCTCACGGTGGGCGAGCTCAATCGCACGGTGAAGGCCAACGTCGAGGAGCGCTTCGCGTCGCTCTGGGTCGAGGGAGAGATCGCCTCGCTGGTGGTGAAGCAGCCGGCGGGGCACGTGTACTTCGACCTCAAAGACGAGCGCGAGGAGGCCCGCGTGTCGTGCGTGATGTGGAAGGGCAAGGCCGCCCAGTCGCGCGCGAAGCTCGCCAACGGCGAGCGCGTGCAGGTGCGGGCCAAGGCGTCGTTCTACACGCCGCGCGGGCAGTTTCAGCTCGCCGTCGACACGGCGGTGCCCACGGGCGCGGGCGCTGCGGCGGCGGCCCTCGCGGCGCTGAAGGAGCGCCTCGCGGCGGAGGGGCTCTTCGCGCCCGAGCGCAAGCGGCGCCTGCCCCGGTTTCCGCGCACCATCGGGGTGGTCACGAGCCCGTCGGGCGCCGCGTTCGGTGACATCTGCCGCGCGGTGCACCAGCGCTGGCCCGCGCGCATCGTGCTGGCCCCGACGGCGGTGCAGGGCGCCGACGCGCCCGCGCAGATCGTGAAGGCGCTCACGGCGCTGCAGCGCGTGCGCGGGCTGCACGTGGTGATCATCGGGCGCGGCGGCGGGTCGAGCGAAGACCTCGCGGCCTTCAACGACGAGCGCGTGGCGCGGGCCATCGCGGCGTGCCGGGTGCCCGTGGTGGCCGCCGTGGGGCACGAGGTCGACCACTGCATCGCCGACCTCGTGGCCGACCGCCGCGCGTCGACGCCCACCATGGCCGCGGAGTTCTGCACCCCGGTGTTCTCCGAGGAGCGCGAGCGCCTCGACCACATTCGACACCGCCTCGGCAACGCGCTCAAGCTCAAGGCGCGCTCGCTCTCCGTCTCGCTGCAGCGCCTCAAGCCGCGCGACCCGCAGCGTCGCCTCGACGACACGCGGCAGCGCATCGACGACCTCACGCGCCGCGCCGAAGACGTGCTGCGCGACCGCCTCCGCGCCCACGGCGAGTTCCTCGCCCGCGCCGAGAAGGCCCTCGCCGGGTCGCACCCGCAGGCGCGCCTCGCCACCGACGCGGCCACGCTGCAGGGCCTCGCGAAGCGCCTCGGGCCCGCCGTCACGCGCGTCACCGAGCGCAGGGCGCAGCGCGCCCTCGACCTCGACGGGCGCCTCCGCAGGGCCGTGGCGCGCAAGCTCGAGGTGCAGAAGCAGACGCTCGGGCTCGCCGCCGGGCGCCTCGACGCGCTCTCGCCCGTGGCCATTCTCGCCCGCGGCTACGGCGTGGTGCTGCACGACGGCCGCGCGATGACCGACGCG
>CANMAT010000198.1 GCA_947494865.1 Deltaproteobacteria bacterium | reverse complement strand
AGTATCCCTGACAAGAGCAGCTCCTGCGGGAGACCGGGCTGTGTGCCCGGCGGCGCCGTCACGCCGCGCACCGCGCGCATCGCTTCGAAGGCGCGCTGCGCCACGCGCGACCCCCACATCGACACGCCGCACGCGCGCGCCAGGTCGACGTAGATCGACGCCTCGTCGCGAACCTCTTGGAAGGGCGCGACGAGCGCCCGCGTCGCCTGGAGGTACGGCTTCGACTGGAGCCCGAGCATGAGCGGGAACACGAAGGGCAGATCGGGGCGCTCGAGCGGCGTGGTGCAGGGCAACACGTAGTGCGCGAGCGAGCCCGTCTCGTTCTTGAAAATGTCGAGCGTGACCAGCAGGTCGAGCTTGGAAAACGCATCGCGCAGGCGGCCCGAGTTGGCCATGGTGACCAGCGGGTTGCCGCCCGTCACAAAGAGCGCGCGAAGCTGCCCGCGACCCGGCGTGAGAATCTCGTCGGCCATCACGCCGCCGGGGAAGGCGTCGTTCACGGCGGGGTAGTCTCCCACGCGCGAGCGGTCGCGACGCACGAGGAGCCCGTTCTTCTTCCCAAACCTCGGGAAGTCGATCACGCCGCGCCCCACGAGCGTTCCGCCGGCGCGGTCGAGGTTGCCCGACGCGGCGTTGATGCCCTCTTGCAGCCAGAACGAGAGGGCCCCCTCGCCGCCCATGTTCACGCCCGTCGAGCTGTAGAGCGACGCGCCCTGCGCCGTGCGATAGCTCGTCACCATCTCGCGGAGCTTCGCCGCGGGAATGGCCGTGACCTCGGCGCAGCGCTCGGGCGTCCACGGCGCCGCCACCGCGAGGAGCGCGTCGAGGCCCGTCGCGTGCGCCTCGATGCGCGCGCGGTCGACCCCGCCCTGCGCCACGAGCTCGCTCAGAAACGCGAGGTAGAAGAACACGTCGGTGCCCGGGCGAATGAAGACGTGCTCGCCCGCGGCCTTGGCCGACTCCGTGCGCCGCGGGTCGACGAACCACACCTTGCCCCCGCGACGCTCGATGGCCTTGAGCGCCTGCGTGGGGTTGGGCACCTGCAAGAAGCTCCACTTCGACACGACGGGGTTGGCCCCCACCACGATGAGGCACCCCGTACGCTCCACGTCGGGGAAGGGCTGCGTGAACGGAAAGCCGTACATCTCACGCGCCACCGCGAACTTGTTGCTGCAGTCTTGCGTGGCCGACGAGTAGAGGCTCCGCGAGCCCATGCCCTGCATGAAGCCCTGCGCGAACGCCGGGTGCAGCACGCCGAAGCCCGCCGCGGTGCCCACGTACATCCCCACCGCGTCGGGGCCCGTCTCCGCGCGGATCTTCTGCACCCGCGCGCCGATGTCGGCGATCGCCTCGTCCCACGACACGCGCTCCCAGCGGTCGCCCACGCGGCGCTCGGGGTGCCCCAGGCGGTCGGGCGAGTCGTACATCGCGTGCTGGCGGAGCCCCTTGCGGCACGCGAAGCCCCGCGTGGCGACGTGCTCGGCGTCGGGCCGCACGTCGACGACGCGGCCCCCCTCGACGTCGACCTCGAGCCCGCAGAGGGCCTCGCAGATGCGGCAGAACGTGGTGTGCGTCTCAATCATAGGGGGCGCAGCATACGTCACTTCCCCGCCGCGCCACATCGGCGGCCGGGTGTCATCGGTGATTGACGCGCGCGGCCACACGAAATAGAACGCGTTCTAACGCGCTCGGCCCCCGACGAGGTCGCGGCCCGTCGATCGGGGCCCGAGCGGGCGCGAAAGGCACGCATGACGCAGTGGGATCACTCGGTGGACTTCCTCGTCGTCGGCTCGGGCGCCGCCGCCCTGTGCGGCGCCGCGCGCGCGCACGACCTCGGCCTCTCGGCGCTGGTGATCGAGAAGTCTGACGCGTACGGCGGCTCGTCGGCCATGAGCGGCGGCGTGTGCTGGGTGGGCAACAACCCGCACATGAAGCGGGCCGGCATCGCCGACTCCGACGAGGAGGTGCTCACCTACCTCCGCGCGATCACCAAGGGCGAGGCCTCCGACGCGCACCTCACGGCGTACCGCGACGCGTCGCTGCGCATGGTCGACTGGCTCGCGGCGAAGACGCACCTCGTCTTCGAATCCCTCGACCTCTACACCGACTATTACCCCGAGGCGCCCGGCGGCAAGCCCGGGGGCCGCTCCATGGAGCCCGTGCCCTTCGACGGCGCCCTCCTCGGCGACGACTTCGCCACCCTGCGGAGGCCCGCGATCAGCGCGCTCATCCTCGGCAAGTTCATGATCACCGCGCGCGTCGCGAAGCGCATGGTGATGCTCGACTTCCGCGCGCTGCTCACCATGGCGTGGTTCTTTTTCTTGTACCTCCTGCGCGCGCCACGCCGGGCCCGCACCCGGGGGCGCGACCCGTACCTCACCAACGGCAACGCGCTCATCGCCCGCCTCCGCATGTCGCTCAAAGACCGCAACGTGCCGCTCTGGCTCTCGGCGCCCATGCGCGAGCTCATCGTCGAGGGCGGGCGCGTCGTGGGCGCGGTCGTCGAGCGCGAGGGCAAGCCCGTGCGCGTCGAGGCGCGGCGCGGCGTGCTGCTCGCCGCGGGCGGCTTCGAACGCAACGACGAGCTCCGCAAGCGCTTCGGCAAGCAGCCGTCGTCCACCGAGTGGACGGCCGGCAACGAGCACAACACCGGCGACGGCATCCAGGTCGGCATGACGCTCGGCGCGAAGACCGCCCTCATGGACGAGGCCTGGTGGACGCCCACCACGCAGTACCCCGGCGCCAAGAGCGGCTGGGTCCTCGTCGTCGAGAAGAGCCTCCCCCATGGCATCTTCATCAACGGCAACGGGCAGCGCTTCACCAACGAGGCAGCCCCCTACGTCGACGTCGTGGTAGCCATGTACGAAGACCAGAAGAAGACCCAGAACACCGTACCCGGCTGGATGGTCTTCGACGCGCGCTACCGGCGAAACTACATCGCCGGCCCCATCGGCCCCGGCAAGGTCATCTCCGACGCGGCGCTCGGTCGCAAGCTCCGCACGCAGTTTCTCCGCCGGGCCGCCACGGTGGCCGAGCTCGCCGCGAAGATCAACGTGCCCGCCGACGCCCTCGCGGCCACCATCGCGCGCTACAACGAGATGGCGCGCCGAGGCAAAGACGACGACTTCGGCCGCGGCGAGAGCGCCTCCGATCGCTACTACGGCGACGACCGCGTGCGCCCCAACCCCTGCATGGGGCCCCTCGAGTCCGCCCCGTTCTACGCCATTCCGCTGTACCCCGGCGACCTCGGCACCAAGGGCGGCCTCGTCACCGACACGCAGGGCCGCGTGCTCCGCGACGACGGCTCCGCGATCGCGGGCCTCTACGCCGCGGGCAACACCAGCGCGTCGATCATGGCGCGCACCTACCCCGGCGCGGGCGGCACCATCGGCCCCGCGATGTGCTTCGGCATGCTGAGCGCCGAGGCGGCGGCCGCCGAGCCCGCCGCCTCGTAGCCCGCACCCTCAGGCGCGCAGCAGCTCGACGGCGCGCTCGCCGATCATCATGCAGGGCACGTTGGTGTTGCCACCGGTGATCGACGGCATGATCGACGCGTCGGCCACGCGCAGGCCGTCGATGCCCCGCACGCGCAGCGCGGGGTCGACCACGGAGCGCGCGTCGGTGCCCATGCGGCACGTGCCCACGGGGTGATACACCGTGTGAATGCGCGTGGGCAGCTCGGCCGCCATGGCCGCGTCGGAGGCGAACGCGGGCCCCGGGTGGAGCTCGCCCGTGGTCACCTTCGCCATGCGCGCGCCGGCCATCATCTCGCGCACGCGCTTGATGCCCTCGAGCAGCAGCCGCGCGTCGTCGGGCTCGTTCAAGAAGCCCGGGTCGATGAAGGGCGCCGCGGTGGCGTCGCTCGAGGCGAGGCGCACCACGCCGCGGCTCTTGGGGTAGATGAGCGTGGGCATGATGGTGAGGGCCGGCCGGAGGTCGACCTCGGGGCGCACCGGGCGATCCTGGTTGGGCGACGGGTACGACCACGGGAGACAGTGAATCTGCATGTCGGGCACGCCCCCCGTCGGGCGCCCCGTAGGCACGAACGCGAGCGCGTCGAAGACCGTGCGCGAGAACCACGTGTTGCCCTTGAAGGCCTCGGCGATCATGCCGCCGAAGAAGTGCGCGGGCGTGCCGCGGTGAATGGCCCCCGGCGCGAGGAAGGTCATCGGCACGAAGAGGTGGTCGTGCATGTTCTTGCCCACGGGCAGGTCGGCCACGGCGTCGACGCCCACCGCGCGGAGCTCGTCGGCGGGCCCGATGCCCGAGAGCATGAGGATCTGCGGCGTTCCAACAACGCCCGCCGCGAGAATCACCTCGCGGGCCGCGCGCACCACGCGCCGCTGCCCCCCGTCGATGAGCTCGACGCCGACAGCGCGCCGGCCCTCGAGCACCACGCGCGCCACCACGGCGCCGAGTTGAACCGTGAGGTTCTTGCGCTTGCGCGCGGGCTCGACGTAGGCCTCCGAGGCGCTGTACCTGCGGCCGCCCACGGCGTTCATCTGGCAGGGCCCTACGCCCTCCTGCGAGGCGCCGTTGTAGTCGTCGTTCACGGGCACCTTGAACGACTCGGCGATGGCCTCAATGAGCTCCTGCGTGGCGGGCACGAGGTCTTTCGAGGCCTGCGCCTTCACGGGCCCGGCCCCCCCGCGGTACTCGCTCTCGCCGCCCTCCCAGGCCTCGAGGCGCTTGAAGCAGCGCAGGGCGTCGGCGTAGCCCCAGCCCTCGCACCCTTCGGCGAGCCACGCGTCGAAGTTCGCGCGGTTGCCGCGCACGTACACCATGCCGTTGATGGCGCTCGACCCACCCATCACGCGGCCGCGCACGTACGGCATCTTGCGCTCGGCCCCCGCGCTCTGCGGCGCCGTGTAGTAGCCCCAGTCGAAGCGCTTCTTCACCTGCGGCGTCGTGTGGATGATCGACACCATCCCGGGCACCGTGCACAGCCGCGTGCGGTCCGTGGCGCCCGCCTCGACGAGGAGCACGCGACAGTCGGGATCCTCCGAGAGGCGCCCCGCGATGACGGCCCCCGACGAGCCCGCGCCCACGACGATGTAATCGAACGCTTCGGTCTTCACAGAGCTCATGGCGCCTTCCACGGTGAGGGTCAACGGCGGGTCAGCATACAGACTCCCCGATGCCGTCGCGAGCGAGATCGCGCCGCACCCACGGCGACGCGCACCTCGCGTTCTTGACACATCGCAGCGCGAGAGTGAAACACGTTCTATGTCTCACACGCCGCGGCGTCGGGTGTTCACGTTGGCCTCGGGCCGCAGCGTCGTCGCCGACGAGTCGGGCGACCCCGGCGCGCAGCCGGTGGTGCTGCTCCACGGCGGCGGGCAGACGCGCCACGCGTGGGCGGGCGCCGCGCGCTCGCTCGCCGCGGCGGGCTACCGCCCCATCGCGATGGACCACCGCGGCCACGGCGAGAGCGACTGGCACCCGTCGGGCGACTACAGCGTCGACGGCTTCGCGGGCGACCTCGCCGAGGTGATCGCGCAGCTCGAGGCGCCGCCCGTCCTGGTGGGCGCGTCCCTCGGGGGCATCTGCGCGATCCTCGTAGAGGGCGCCGCGCCGTCGCCGGTGGCGCGCGCCATCGTGCTCGTCGACGTGACGCCGCGGCTCGAGATCCCGGGCGTGCAGCGCATCATTCAGTTCATGGCGGCGCGGCCCGACGGCTTCGCCGACCTCGACGAGGTGGCAGAGTTCGTCGCGAGCTACATGCCCCACCGCGCGCGCCCCGCCGACGCGCGCGGCCTCGAGAAGAACCTCCACGCGGGCGCCGTCGGGCGCTACCGCTGGCACTGGGACCCGCGCCTCCTCGAAACGTGGAACCCCGCGCGCTTCGACCCCGTCGTCGCGCAGCGCATCGTGCGCGAGCGCCTCGCGCTGTCGCGCAACATCCGCGTCCCGCTCCTCCTCGTGCGCGGGCGCATGAGCGACGTGGTGAGCGAGGAGGGCGCCCGAGAGTTCCTCGCGGCGGTGCCCCACGCCGAGTACGTCGACCTCGCCGCCGCGGGTCACATGGTGGCCGGCGACAAGAACGACGCGTTCTCGGGCGCCGTCGTGGGCTTCATCGACCGGGTCGTGGGCCCCGGCGCCGACGCGGTCCGGCGCTGACCGTGCGCGCGCTTTCACGCGGTGGCCCCGAGGCCGACGGGATATCATCGGGCGCGATGCGCGCGCAGCACGTCACGCTCCACGGCTTCGACGTCGCCTATCGCACCATGGGCAGCGGGCCGGTGCTCATGCTGCTCCACGGCATGGTGGGCAGCTCGCGCACGTGGCGCCACGTGATGCCCGCGCTCGCCCGCAGCTTCACCGTGGTCGCGCCCGATTTCCTCGGCCAGGGCGAGTCGGCCAAGCCGCGCACCGACTACTCGCCCGGCGCCCTCGCGTGCATGGTGCGCGACCTCATGCTCGCGCTCGGCCACGACCGCGCCACCATCGTGGGGCAGTCCTACGGCGGCGGCGTCGCGATGCAGCTCGCGTATCAGTTCCCCGAGCGCTGCGATCGCCTCGTGCTCGTGGGCAGCGGCGGCCTCGGCGTCGAGGTGAACCACGTGCTGCGCGCGCTGAGCGTGCCCGGCGCCGAGCTCGCCCTCCCGCTCGGGTGTCGCCCCTCCCTGCGGCGCCTCGGCGAGGCCATCGGCGGACTCATGACGCGCGTCGGCGCGCCCCCGACGCCCGCCACCGTCGAGATGTTTCGCTCGTACGCCTCCCTCGTCGACCCCGCGGCGCGAACGGCCTTCATGGCCACGCTCCGCGCGGTGGTCGACTACCAGGGTCAGTCGGTGAGCGCGCGCGAGCGGCTCT
>CANMAT010000197.1 GCA_947494865.1 Deltaproteobacteria bacterium | reverse complement strand
TGGGCGTGGCCGAGCGAAGCGCCCTCTCGTCGATGCCCGACCTCGCCCTCGTGCGACTGGAGCGCGACGTCGCGACGGGGCGCCGCGGCATCACCGCCGTAGGCGCGGGCTTTCGGCGCGCGCTCACCCCCACGACGCGCCCGATCACCAGCAACACCGATCTGCGCTGCTTCGGCTTCAGCCTCGTCAACGGCCGCATGCGCCTCGGCGAGCGCCTCGTGAGGGTCATGAACCCCGCGCCCGTCGCGCAGGCGCTCGCGGGCATCGGCGAGGTGTCGTCGCCCACCGACGACGGCGGCGCCTGCTTCGCGTCGGACGGCACCCTCGCAGCCACGCTCCGCGCGCTGGAGCCCACGCGCTTCGAGGTCGTAGACCTCACGCGCGCCCCCGACGCGCAGGGCGAAATCCGCGACGCGCCGCCCGCCTCCGACGCCGCCGCCCGCGCAGGCCTCTGGCCGATCACGCTCACCGACACGGTGGGGCGCCAGACCATCACGGCGCGCACGAGCATTCTCAACGGGCACACGGTCGTCGCCGGCGCGTCGGAGCCCATCTGGGCGCAGGGCTTCATGAACGTCGAGCTCGCCCGCACGTCCAACTCCATCGAGGTGCTCCTGCAGCACCGTGGCACCGGGCGCTGCCTCGCGGCCTCCAACGACACCTACACCCTCGCCACCTGCTCGGCGGCGAGGCCCGCGCCCGCAGCGCAGCGGTTCCGCGTGTTCTTCCTCGACGACGGGTCGGTGCAGATTCTCAACGCCGCGCAGCAGCGGTGCCTCACCGCCGCGAGCGGCCGCGTGATCGCCGTGACCTGCAACGCGGCCACCGGAGGGCAGCGCTGGAGCCAGGGCCTCGGGCGCCCCTGAGCCTACCGAACCGCGTCGACGATGGTGACCTCGCGCGCGTCGGTGGCCATGAGCCCGCCCGCCGCGTCGACCACGCGCACGTCGAAGCGCACCCTGCGCCCCGCGGCCTGCGCGGGGCCGGCGATCTGCAAGATCACCAGCTCGCCGGTGACCGACTCGTAGCCCGTCGCGGTCTGCGCGAGGCCGCGCCCGAGCACGCGGCGCAGCCGGTCGCCGTCGTTGGTGAGCGTCGCGCCGTCGTCGAGGGCCGTGACGCGAAACCACACGCTCACGTCGCTCGGGAGGCCGCTGTACCGCACGCGCCCGTAGATGTGATAGCCGCCCTGGGGCCCGTGCACGAGCTCGCACGCCCCGCTGCCGTCGAGGGGCAGCGCCTGCCACGCGCGCTCGCCGGAGCCCAGCTCGACGCGAGCCTCGCCGACGGGAGCATCGGCCGGCGCCCCGCCGTCGAGGGGCACCGACGACGAGCACGCGACGCAGGCGACCAGGGCGAGGCCGTTGAGACGCACGCAGCGGTTATACAGCCCCGCGCGGGGCGGTGGTATGGTGCGCGCGATGAAGCGCGCAATGCCGTGGATGCTTGTCGTGGCGCTGGCCGCGTGCGTGGCGAAGCCCGAGGCGACGCGCAGCGGGGGCACCGCGTGTCGGCGCGACGAAGACTGCAACGGCGGCGCCTCGTGCGGCGAGCTCGCGCTGTGCGTGCAAGGCTTCTGCGCCGAAGACACGGTGTTTCGCGTCTGCGCCGACGGGGGCTACCGCGACGCGCAGGGCACCAGCGAGTGCATCACGTACGTGAGCTGCAACACGGCCGCCTGCGGCGCGCTCGTGGCGTGCGTCGGCGGCCGCTGCGACGAGTCGGCCCCGCGCGTGAACGTGCCCTGCGACGCGGGCGCCGACTGAGGGTCAGCTCTCGTCTTTCAGGGTGCGGAGCATCACGAGGAAGAAGGGCCCGCCCACGAGCGCCGTGAGGGCGCCCACCGGGGGCTCGGTGCCCAGCGCGAGAAACACCATGCGCGCCGCGAGGTCGGCGAGCACGAGGAGCGTCGCGCCGCCGAGGAAGCACCCCGGGAGCACCCAGCGGTGGTCGGCGCCGAGCCACGCGCGCACGTAGTGGGGCACGAGCAGCCCCACGAAGGGGATGAGCCCGCACACGCTCACCACCGCGGCCACGACGAGCGAGCTCGCGAGAAAGATGCCCGCCCGCGCGGCCGCCACGCGCACGCCGAGGCTCGCGGCGGTGTCGTCGCCGAGGGCGAGGAGGTTCATGGATTTGGTCATCGCGAAGAGGCCCACCGAGCCCGTGAGCACGAGCGCGCCCACGAGCGTCACGCGCGACGCGGGCTCCTCCGTGACGACGCCCAGCAGGAGCGACAACGTCTCTTGGGCGCGCCCCGAGGCCGACACCGAGCGAATGAACGCGAGGGCCGCGCTCGCGCACGCGTTGAACACCAGGCCCGCGAGCAGGAGCGACTCGACGCCCACGCGCCCCGACGCGCGCGCCGCCACGAGCACCGCCGCCGTGGCCCCCAGCGCGCCGACGAAGGCCGCCAGCGGGATCGCCACCCCCCCGAGGCCCGCGAGCACC
Organism: Deltaproteobacteria bacterium; assembly: GCA_947494865.1. GTDB lineage: Bacteria > Myxococcota_A > Polyangia > Polyangiales > CAISKJ01. The sequence goes on along the minus strand of CANMAT010000197.1, from coordinate 4,389 downwards.
GCGAGGGAGGCCCCGAGCGCCGCGCCGCCCGACACGCCGAGCGCATACGGGTCGCCCAGCGGGTTGCGCAAGAGGGCTTGAAACGAGGCCCCCACGAGGGCCAGCGCGCCGCCCGCGAGCGCGCCGAGGCACACCCGCGCGAGGCGCGCGCCGGCGATGGCCGCGTCGATGCCGTCGGGGTCTCTCCAGGCCGCGCGGAACGACACCGGCGCGACGCCGAGGCGCAGCGCGAGGAGCACGGCGCAGGGCGCGGCGAGCGCGAGCAGGGCCATGCGCAGCGCGCGGCTCACGCGCTCACCGGTTGCGCTCCCACAGAATGCGCAGGCCCTGCAGGGTGAGAAAATCGTCGACGACCTCGATGGCCTTGGACTCAGGCCCGATGAGCCGCGCGAGGCCGCCCGTCGCGATCACCTTGCAGGGGAAGGCCATCTCGCCGCGGAGGCGCTCGACGAGCCCGTCGACGAGGCCCACGTAGCCGAACACGATGCCCGACTGCATGGCGTGGAGCGTGTTGCGCCCGAGGGCCCGCGCGGGCCGCGCGATCTCGACGCGGGGCAGGCGCGCGGCGCGCGAGAAGAGCGCGTCGGCGGAGATCTGGATGCCCGGGCAGATGACCCCGCCGAGGTACTCGCCCTTCGGAGACACCACGTCGAAGGTGGTGGCCGTGCCGAGGTCGACCACGATGACCCCGCCGCGCACGCGCTCGTAGGCGGCCACGGCGTTCACGATGCGGTCGGCGCCGACCTCGCGGGGGTTCTCGATGAGAATGGGCATCGCCGTCTTGATGCCGGGCCCCACCACCATGGGCTCGTGCCCGAAGGCGTAGCTCACGGCGGCGACGAAGGTCTCGCCGAGGGAGGGAACCACGCACGCGAGCGCGCTGGCGGTGACGGCGTCGGGCGCCACGCCGCGGAGGTCGAGCATCATGCGCATGAGGGCGGCGTACTCGTCGGCCGTGCGGCCGCGACCCGACTCGATGCGAAAATGATGGAGGAGGTCGTCGCCCGAATAGAGGCCGAGCACCGTGTTGGTGTTGCCCACATCGATGGCCAGAAGCATGAGGCGCTGCATATCACGCGGAGCCCCGCGCGCGGTGGCCTCCGCGGCCCCGGAGGGCGGCGTCACGAGCGCGACGCGGCGCCGTCCGGGGCCATCGAAAGTCGCTGGACAGGCACAGCGCCTTCGGGAGAGACTTTCACAGACGGCACCGTCCCTGAAGCACCACGGGGACGCCCTCCTGGCGACAGGAGGACGGAGAGGTACTGCGCCGGGCGTTTCCGTGCGTGCCCTTCGGTCGAGGGCCGCCTGCGAAACCTTTAAAAACCTGTGTGCTCGTCGCGCTCAGAGCGACGCGGCCAGCGGGCGCTGGCGGCGCGCGAGGGCGAGCATCCGCGGGTCGTGCACGAGCACCTCACCGCCGCGGCACTCGACGAGGTACACCGACGCCGAGCCGTCGAGCTTGCCGCGCCGACGGATCTCGAACGCCGCGCCCTCCTCGAGGTAGCCGTAGAGGTCGACGCGCGGCCGCGCGTTCTCGAGCACCGGCGCGAGGGCGCCGCGCGCGAACTCGTACCACCCCGTCGGCGCGCGGTGGGGGAAGCGCGCCCGCACCCGCTCGGCCGCGAGGATGCGGTCGAGGGCGTTGGGGATCGACTCCGTGGCCACCATCGCGTCCCACCGCTCGGCCGACTGCGCCGCGCGCAGATACCACGACCCGAAGGCCCCCGACTGATCGCGCATGAGCAGCAGCGCGCCGCGGCCCGGCGCCTCGACGAGCCGACCGTCGTGAACCACCGCGCGCGGGTCGAGCGGCAGCGCGAGCGGCTTGTGATCCATGGGACGCACCCCCATCACGATCGCCCCGCCCTGCACCGCGATCCCCGCCTCGCATCGACCGGGACACTCCAACGTGAACGCCTTCATGTACGCCTCCAGCGAAAGTTCTGCCCCACGCCGCGCGCGTCGACCATCGCCGCGCCCCGCGAGCCTACCGATTGCCATTTTCCCCGCCCCGCCCCGCCCCGCCCCGCGACCCCGCGTCACCGCACGTCGTTGGCCGCCTCGCCGCCCACGCACGCCGCTGCGATGGACACCTCGCTCATGCGCGTGAGCGTGTTGCAGCACCCGGGCACCGCGCACTGCCTGAGCTCCACCGTCGCCGCCGCGCCGAGGCCCCAGCGCTCGAGGCCCAGCGACTCGAGCCAGTGCCAGCTCCGCGCGGTGTAGGCCGTGCCGCACACCCCGCAGCGCACCACGTAGCGCTCAGCACGCATGGCGCGCCCCCGCGAGCATGAACTCGGGCTCCGGCCCCCAGCGCCGCGCCAGCACCTCGGCGTCGTCTTGCGCCGCGAGGGCCGCCGCCGCGCGCTCGTCGCGCCACGCCTGCCGCGCCGCCGCGTCGGCCGGCGCACCGTCGCACCCCTGCGCGCCCCCGAACCCATCGCCCGCCCGCCGCGCCCTCCAACCGATCTGCGCACTCATGACCGCTCTACACCCCTTTGTCTGTGACCGCCGCCGCCCCTGCGACCGTCGCTCACACCCCTATCGGTACGTCTGACCAGTGCACTTGTCAATCATCAATTGTCATTTTGCTGATTGGCACATCTACCAGCTGGCGACGGCCTCGGGCGAGGCCATGAGCACCACGGCGGTGCCGTAGGGGCCGGGCATGGGCCAGCCGTGGAGGCCCGTGCGCTCGTCGACCATGGGCCGCGGGCGCCGCGACGCGCGGATCACCCGCACGACCTCGCGCTCGCCCGGGAGCACCGGGATGTCTCCGCGCTCGCCGATCACGGCCACGGAGCGGTAGCCCGCGACGTAGATCACCGCCGCGCCGCCTGCGATCACGGCCACGCGCGTCACCACCTCGAGGGGCTGCGCCTCGGGGTACGCGGCGGCGAGGCGCGGCGCGTCCCACCCCACCTGGCGCACCGTGTGGCGCACCCAGCGGCGCGGCACCGCGATGGCCGTGCCGATCGCGTCGGCGTCGGCCTCGTCGTGGGCCACGCACGCGAGCATGGCCGCGAGGTGCCCCAGCTCGTGCGCCACGCGGAGGCTCACCGCCTCGCGCGAGCCCTTCATGTCGACGTGAATGGTGCTCGCCTCGGGCGCGATCCACCCGTGGGCGCCGTGCGCCACGCCCGCCGAGAGCCGCCACCCCAGGGCGGCCACCACGGCCTTCAAGGGCGGCGCCACCACGGCGTCGAGCTTCGCAAGGCGCAAGAGGCTCTCGGCCGCAGCCTCGCGCTGATCCCACCCGAGCCCGGTCTCGTTGATTGCTTCGTGACGCACGGTCGGTCCTCAGTTGAAGCCCTCTGCGCCGCGCTGACAATGGCCCCGCGCGCCGCGACGCCCCCCGCGGTGACGACGCGAAACCCCTACATTTACAGCAGCTCGGCCGTAGACACCCGCGCGCGCGCCGTCTATCCAGCGGAGGCGAGAGTGACAGACTATGTCACCGCTTGCGAGGGACGCGCACCGCCTCCCGCGGCGCCTCGGCCCCGAGCGCCTGGAGCTCCCGCTGCGCCTCGTGGTTGAGGGCCGCGTCGCGGCGCTCGAAGGCCCCGCCCGCGCGCGCCGACCCGAGGGTGGTCACCTGCCACGCGAGCGTCGCGAAGGTGACCGGCGTGCCCGCCTTGCGCAGCGCCGCGGCCGCGTGCAACCACGACCGCGCCGCGTCGACGAGGTGCTCCTTGTCGCGCAGGAGCGCCGCGCCGTTGCGCACGAGGCCCCGCACCGCGTCGAGGTCGGCCAGCGCGAAGCTCCCCTGCCGAAAGGCCGACGCCAGCGCGTCTTCGAGCGGGTTGGGGCCCTCGCGCTCGGGCGCCGGCGCCTCCGGCGACTCCTCCGCCGCGCGCCGCGCCGTCATCGCCCCCTTGCCCGTCGAGAGCCATTCGAAGTCGACCCCGCACGCGTTCGCGATGCGGTCGAGGCGCGCCGCGTCGATGCGCTCGCGCTGGCCGTGCAGCACCCGGCTCATGTACCCCAGCGACAGACCGGCGCCCTCTTCGACCTGCTTCTGGTTGAGCCCCGCGTGCTCCATCGCAGCGCGGACCCGATCCGCCAACGTGCTCTTCATGGGTGCGCAGTATCGGCGTCAGCTTGCCACTTGTCAAACAGCAATCGAAGCTGGCAACCGCAGGAGCTCTCAGACCCAGCCCATGGCCACCGCCACCGCGAGGCCGTTGTTGACGACGTGAAACGCGAGCCCCGCCTCGAGGCGGCGGCTGTACGCCATGAGCGCGCCCACCGCGAGGCCCGCCGCGAGCACTGGCACCACGGGCTCGCCCGCGTGCATCACCGCGAACACCGCGGCCGTCACCACGAACGCCCACCGCGTCGCCCACGGCGGGAGGTCTCGCGTGAGCGCGTGCTGGAGCCACCCGCGGA
>CANMAT010000196.1 GCA_947494865.1 Deltaproteobacteria bacterium | reverse complement strand
TGGTGCTCACCGCGAGCGGCGCCGAGGGCGGCCTCACCCAGTCTACGGCGGTCGCGGCGCACCGCGAGGCGGGCGCCGAGGGGTACCTCTCGCTCTCGCTCGTGCCCGACCTCTACAGCCTCGGCGCCGAGGCCGCGCGCGCCGCGACGGTGGTGTTCCTCCTCGATGTGTCGGGCTCGATGGAGGGCGACGCGATCCGCGAGGCGCGCGCCGCGCTGCGGCTCTGCCTGCGCCACCTGCGCGCGGGCGACCGATTCAACATCATCGCGTTCTCGAGCGCGCACCGGTGCTTCTCGGGCGCGCCGCAGCCGTTCAACGAGGCCTCGCTCGCGCGAGCCGACCGGTGGATCGAGGCGCTCCAGGCCGACGGCGGCACCGAGCTCCTCGAGCCGCTCACGCGCGCCACCGCGATGGCCGACGGCGGCGCCGTGATCCTCCTCACCGACGGGCAGGTGGGCAACGAGGCCGAGATCCTCCGCGCGGTGCTCGCGCGCCGCGGGGCCGCACGTACACGGGTGTGCTCCTTCGGCATCGGCACCAACGTGAGCGACGCCCTCCTGCGCGACCTCGCGCGCGACACGGGCGGCGCGGTGGAGTTCATCCACCCCGGCGAGCGCATCGACGAGAAGGTCGTGGCCCAGTTCGCGCGCTCCGTCGCGCCGCGCATCACCGACGTCGTCGTGCGCTTCGAGGGCGTCGAGGTGGGCGAGGTGGCCCCGGCGAAGGCGCCCGACGTGGTCGACGGCGAGGCCTGGTCGCTCCACGCGCGCTACGCCCGCGGCGGAAGCGCGACGGCCGAGATTCAGGGGCGATACCGCGGCGAGCCCTTCGCGATGAAGGTGCCGCTCGCGCTCCCCGACGAGGCTGCGCGCCCGGTCGTGGCGACGCTGTGGGCCGCCGAGCGCATTCGCGACCTCGAGGCCGCCCGCGTCGAGGGGCGCCGCGCCGACACGATGAAGCAGCGCATCGTGGAGCTGAGCGTCGCGCACGGTGTCGCATCGCGCTTCACCTCCTTCGTGGTGGTCGAGCATCGCACCGGTGACCGTCGCACGACGGCCATGCCCGACACCGCCGTCGTGCCCGTCAACGCGCCCGCGGGTTGGGCGATGTTCGACGCGTCGCGCGCGCCTGCAGCGCTTCCCCCGCTCGGGGGCGCGATGGCGTCGCACCCGGCCCCCGCCTCGAAGCGCAAGCGCGCGATGCCTCCGATGGGCCCGCTGCCCGCGCCCATGATGTCGGCCATGGCACCGTCGGCCATGGCACCGATGGGCGCGCGCGCCGCCATGCCGTCGGGCGTCTCGGTGGGCTTCGTGCGCTACGACGCTACGTCCGCCGACGACGACACCGCGGTGGCCGGCGAGGCCTTCGCCGACGCCTTCGCCGACGACGCGATGGAGCGCGAGGTCGAGGCACCCCTGTCGATGGACGAAGCGCCCGCGTTTGCGGCGCCGCCCAAGGCCGCCAAGGCCGTCGGCCGCGGGGGCGGCGGGTCGGCGCGCGAAGAGGCTCGTCCCGCCAAGAAGCCTGTCCGCGCGGTCGAAGCGCTCGGCGAGCTCTTCGCCCGCCAGCTCGCGTCGGGGCTGTGGGACGACGACGCCGGTGGCGACGATGCAGAGCTCCGTCGGCTCGTGGCCACCGCGAGGGTGCTCGTGCGGCTCGTGACCGAGGGGATCGATGCCGCCCACAATCTCTATGGCGCCCCGCTGCGCAAGGCGCTCGACGCGGTGGCCGCCCTCGCGCGCCAGTGGGCCGCACGCGACCCTGCGCGCTGCGAGATCGCGCTCGGTGCGGCGTGGCTGCTCGCGACGGGGCCCCGCACACGAACTTCGCTGCAGGCCGTGATCGAGGCTGGAGCCTTCCCCGTCGTGGCCGCGAAGCGACAGAACACCGACGATCTGCGCGCCTGGGTGCTCGCCGCGACGATCTGAGCCTCGCGAAGGGGGCCCTCACGGGAGAGCGGCGGTCCGTGGAGAGCGCACGGACCCTGTTGATTCCCTGGGCCCCTCCGGTATGTTCCGCGCGCCCGTTGGTTAGTTTTCTAACGGGTCCCCTCCGAACCCCACGAGGAACAGCAAAACAAGCACATGTCGCAATGGCATCGCGCTTGCTGAATGCACCCCTCGGAAGGTCCGGAAGACCTTTTCGTACGTGGAGGTTTCTCGATGTCCGGTGATTCAGGAAGCCGGTGGGACCGGTGGCGGGCGCAAGCGACCCGTCGGCAGACAGCTCGTTCCGGGCGCACCATGGGGCTCATGCTCCTCGGCGCGTTCGCGGTGGGCAACGCCGACTGCGCGCAAGAGCGAGACCCGATCAACCGCGTCCAGCCGATGGCGCTCAACAAGCACTTCTTCGTCGGTGCCGACCTCGTCGATGGCCGTGACGACCCCGAGTTCTACGCGAACAACTACGTCGTCGACGCGCCGCCGTCGCAGGGGATGATCCCCGTCGGCACCTACGACGACGTCGACCGCATCCACTGGGAGATCACCCCCGAGCTCCTGATCGCGCGCAAGTCGTACGACTACGTCACCAACGCCGACGGGCGCGGTGTCGGCGGCCGCACGCCCACGGGCGTCATCGTCGCGGCCTACCGCATCCAAGATCAGTTCGACATTCGCAACGACTACAACCCGACCACGGGCGAGCCCGTGAACGTGGTGGTCGAGAACCGCGCCGACCGCCCCGCGCAGCTGCGCGAGTTCATGCGCGTCGACTGGTCGCAGAACCTCGTCCAGAACCCCGACTGGTCGTGGCTCTTCTACGGCGCCCTCTTCGGCGACCTGTCGTTTCAGCCCGCCCGTTGGACGGTGCAAGACCCCCGCTCGCAGTTCGCGCCGAACCTCTGCGAGGCGCTCATGCCCGTGGCCGATGTGCCCGAAGCCTCGCGCACCGCGCTGGGCGACAAGGTCAACATCACGGTCAACGACCAGGCCCGCGAGATGGTGCACGCCCTCTACGGCTGGCAGAACGACTGCCCGTCGCAGTTTCGCGTCAACCAGGCGAACGCGCGCTACGTCGACCCCGTCAGCGACACGGGCTACTTCGACGTCTCGTCGAAGTGGATCGTCAGCCCCGAGATGAGCAACATGTTTGGGTTCGCCTACCCGACATGCATGATCTACAACCTCTTCACGGGGTCTGACTCGTACGACTGCAACCCGCAGGAGACGACGATCCGCACGTCGTTCCGCCGCGTCACCGACCGCGACTTCCAGCCGCTCGACAAGACGCGCGCGCCGCACGAGCTCGTGGGCGGCCCGATGGCCACGCGCAACGGCTTCGACCCGAACTACGGCGCGACGGACTCCAACTTCCACCGCTACGCGATGATCCACAACGTGTGGATGGCCTCGCACGCGCGCGACGCACAGAACCAGCTCATCACCTGCCAGGCGCGCCCCAACGACAGCGCGCCCATCGCGGGCGAGTGCTCGACGGCGCCGGCCGGGTCGTACTGCGACACCACCGTGGGCGCCTGCACGATCCCGTACACCGCCCGCAAGGTGCGCCCGATCGTCTACTACATCAACCCCGAGACGCCCTCGGAGTTCCAAGACCACATGGAGCGCGAGGTCAACGGCGTGCTCGAGTACCGCGCCCTGACGGCCGAAGAGCGCACGGCGCGCCCGCCTCGCTCGGGTGACGGTTCGAACTGGTACTTCGCGACGGGCGCCACGGAGCAGCTCGTGAACACGTGGGACCTCGCCGTGCGCCGCGCCATCGCGTCGGCGCGCGAGGTCGAGTGCCGCCGCATCGGCGGCGACCGCGCCACCTGCCACAGCCGCTTCTTCGAAGAGAACGCCGTCCCGCAGGAGGACGGCGCCTTCCTCGGTGACAGCCCCCGCGCGGCCCCCGCGGGCGCCGAGCCCGCCGATCGCGGCGTGGTCATGTGCCACAACCCCGTGGCCGCGACCGATCACCGCGCGTGCCGCGAGGTCGGTTACAGCGTTCGCCTCGGCGACATTCGCTACAACCACATCACGTACTGGCCGGGCAACTCGCGCGCCCCCTTCGGCGGCATCGCCCACTGGGGTTACGACCCGCTGACCGGTGAGGTCGTCTCGAACGGCGCCATGAACATGGGCCGCTCCGTCGAGTACGCCGCGGGCCAGCAGCGCGACTTCGTTCGCCTCATCATGAACTCCATCGACCCCGCGGCCGAGAGCCTCACGGTCGATCAGTACTCGAACAACGCGCCCGGCGCGGTGCTCGCGCAGTTTCTCCGCAACCCCGGTGGCACCCGCATCGGCAGCACGGACCTCAACGCCCGCGTCGAGCCCGCAGAGATCGCCGACCGCGCCCGCGCCCTCACGCTCGCCGCCGACGGGCAGCAGCTCGCCCAGGACATGCCGAACTTCGGCAACGACCTCCGCGAGGGCATCCGCGCCTACAATCAGATCACCCGCGACATGGTCCCCGTGGCGCAGGATCCGTCGGGCAACGCGATGCGCTTCCACGTGCAGGCGAGCCAGATGGCGCGCCGCCTCCAGAACACGCAGTACGAGGCCGACCTGCTCGACCCGAACACCCTGCGCCTCATGGGCGCGGGCGGCTCCTTCGCGGGCCTCAGCGACGACGCGCTCAACCGCGCGTCGCCCCTGCGCATGATGGACCCCGAGACCATCGGCAACATGCGCGACGAGCTCATGCACCGCGCCGAGGCCCGCGGGTTCTGCTTCCAGGATGCCGGCGCTCCCCCCGCGGTGGGCTCCGATGACCTCCAGGGCGTCGCCCGCTGGTTCCTCGCGAAGTACCGCAACCTCACGCAGGCGCAGCGCCAGGCGCGCATCCTTCAGGATCTCCGCATCGACGCCTACAAGGGCATCGCGCTCCATGAGATCGGCCACTCGATCGGGCTCTATCACCTCCCGGTGTCGAGCTACGACTCGATGAACTACAACCCCCAGTACTGGCAGCTTCGCACGCGCAACAACACCGCGGCGCAGGCCTGCGGCACCTACCGCACGATGGGGCAGAACATCGTCGCGTCGAACATTCGCGCGGCCAACCGCAACGCCGACAACTGCATGGGGCCGCGCTACCTCGACCCCACGAGCGACGAAGAGATGGGCGTGCGCCCCCTCGAGGCGGGCAACCACCACGCGGGCATCAACTACTTCGGCAACACCTCCACGATGGAGTACCAGTGGGAGCGCTTCGGCGAGACCGTGGGCGCTGGCGCTTACGACTTCTACGCCATGGGCTACCTCTACGGTCGCGTGGTCGAGACGCACGACTCGGCCGTGCAGCCCGTCGAAGAGCAGCGCCGCTTCGCGCCGCGCCTCGACTCGCAGCTCGGCGAGCGCGACTACATCTACTGGAAGGATCCCGCCTTCGGTGACCCTGCCACGCAGCCCGAGCCCACCTTCGGCTCGTCGATTCACTACACCCAGCTCGCCCGCGAGATGAACGTGTTCGATCCGTCGCGCTGCCGCGACGCGACCGAGGCCGAGAAGGAGCGCTACCGCTGGCGCCTCGTCGACGGCAAGATCTGCGCGCACGGCCCCCGTGACCACGCCTTCGTGAGCGATCTCGAGACCACGCCCGAGTACTTCCAGGGCGAGGCGCCCGAGCAGGCCAACAACGAGAACGACACCCACTTCTTGCGCGTCCGCGAGGGCACGCCCGGTGGCAACGCCGGCTCCGTGCGCTGGCGCTACCGCGTGTCCTGGGACCGCGGCGTGGGCTACCCCCACATCCAGTACTTCGATCAGGGCGCTGACATCTACGAAGTCACGCACGCGATCATGCGCAAGTACGACCTGCTCTACCCCGCGGGCTACTTCCGCCGCGGCCAGCGCGAGTGGGCCAGCTGGGGCGTCTCGCAGGGCGTCTCGGCGCGCATGTTCCGCCTCATCCGCGGCTACCACTGGAACGTGTCGCGCGACATCTCGCTGTACAAGGGCTTCTACAACGACGCGACGTTCAACGTGATCGCGCAGTCGGAGGGCTTCCTCCAGCCGACGATCGCGGTGCAGCCCGACATGTTCAACTTCTTCTCGGGCGTGATGACGCGCCCGGCGGTCGGCGACTACTCCGTCGAGACCAACAACCAGTTCTTCTCGATCAACGGCGCCACGCCCGAGACCCGCGCGGCGAACATCTCCGTGTGGAACACCGACGTCGTCCGCGGCATGCCGCGCTTCGCCGTCGGCATGGTCAACGGCCGCTACATCGACGACGACTACGACAACCGCATGGGCGGCTCGCTCGACTACCTCTCGTACCAGCGCCGCGAGGGCACCGCGCTCGAGAAGACCTTCGCCACCATCATGCTGATGGACAGCCGCCCGACGTTCTCGAGCGTCACGCGCCACCTGTACCTCGACGGCCGCGACTTCCTCGTGAACTTCCACACCGACTACCCCGAGGCCACGCGCCGCCTCCTCGGCGGTCTCATGGCCGAAGACTGGCCCACGGTGGGTATGTGGTCGGCGAACGCGACCGCGACCGAGAACGAGGTCACGCCGATCCAGTCGAACATCAACGCCGCGACCATGTCCCGCCCCGCGGGCACGACGAACCTGCTCTTCCCCAACTTCGGGTACAAGCAGCAGATCACGCTCGGCATCTACGCGATGCTCTACTCGTCGCTCAACAGCGACAACGAGATCATCAACCTCATGCGCGTGTGGACGGGGGGCGGCGCCGAAGAGGTGCTCGTGCCCGAGGCGCAGCGCGCGTACTTCATCAACCCGCGCACGGGCATCACGTACATCGCCCGTCGGTACGGCATCGACCCGGCCCTCACGGCGATCCGCGGCGGTACGCCCGTCGACGGCGGCGTCGCCTCGCGCATGCTCGCGCACGCCAACGCCCTCCTCGAAGACGCCTTCGAGACCATGGGCACGAACGCCGACGGC
>CANMAT010000195.1 GCA_947494865.1 Deltaproteobacteria bacterium | reverse complement strand
CGAGGTCTGAGCGACTCCGCCCTCTCAGCCCGACTACGAGCGCAGGCCCTGGGCCAGCGCGAGCACCCGACGATCGAGCAGGCCGATGCCCGCGAGCAGCAGCGTGCGGGGCTTCATCACGGCCGCGGCGCGCGCGCTGCCGAGGGCCTCGAGCGCGCCGCGGCGATCGCCCTTCAAGAGCCGCAGGTTGCTCAAATACACGAGGTAGCGGTCGAAGTACTCGGGCGAGGCCGCGCGCATCGCCTCGCCGTGGTCGCGCAGAATGCCCGTGACGCTCTCCGACCAGTCGGGCGCGTCACGCAACAGGCGCCCCATGCGCAAGAGGGCCGGGCCGCGGGTGAGCCGGTCGCGCGCGTCGGTGTGCGCGAGGCACGCGCGGTCGACGAGCAGCATGAAGTCGAAGCGCTTCACGAGGTTGAGGGTGAACTCCGACTCGTACGCGCGCCCCTCGGGGTAGCGCACCACGTCGAAGACCTCGCGGCGCACGCAGTTGAAATACTCGGTCACCGTGAGCGTCGAGGCCCACCGCAGAAACTCGGGGTACTTCAGGTACAGCTCGCGCTCGGGCAGGGGCGTCGGCGTGGGCGGGCCGTTGTCCCATGACATCACCGACGCCACGTTGCCCACGATCGCGGGCGCCTCCTCGCAGCGCTTCGCGAGCGTGCGCATCGCCCCGGGGAGCAGTTCGAAATCGCTGTCGAGCATGAGGAGCCAGCGCCCCCGCGCCACGGCCGCCGCGGTGTTGCGCGCCGCGCAGGGGCCGCGGTTCTTCTCGTGGCGCACGTAGCGAATGCGCGGGTCGTTGAAGGCTCGCAGCACGGCCTCGGTGTCGTCGGTGGAGCAGTCGTCGGCGACGATCACCTCCCAGCTCGCGTAGTCTTGCGCGAGCACGCTGCCCATCACGCGCGCCATCATCGCGGCGCGGTTGTAGGTCGGCGTAATGACGGTAAAGAAGGGCGTTTCGGTGTCGGTCTGCATGGTCATTGGGGTGGTGCGCGGCGTCAACTATCCCAACGCGTGCGTTGCGTCCATCGCCCTCGACGTTCGCGCCGCGCACACTGCGTTGACGGCACACAACGGCGGCTCTAGCGTGCCGCGGCCATGGAACCGACCGACGACAAGGGGTCCGCGGGCTGGCGCCTCGAGGCGCTCGACCCGCCGAGCGAGGAGCGCACGCGCGAGATCGCGAGCTTTCTACGCGGCCAGCACCAGCCGCCCGAGGGCTACCCCCACGAGCGCGACGCGTTCTTTCACTGGAAGCTGCGGTGGAACGTGCGACACCCGGGCTTCGCGAGCGCGATGGTGGCCAACGACACCGACCGCATCGTGAGCCTCTGCACCGTCACCCCGAAGCGTTTCTGGGCCTTCGGCGAAGAGCGCGACTGGGGCGAGATCGGCGACACCTTCACCGACGCCGCGTACCAGCGCCGGGGCATGTTCAGCGCGCTCGTCAACGCCAGCCGCGGGCGCGCGCAGGCGGCGGGCTTCTCGGTGATCTACGGCCTCCCCAACGAGCGCTCGGGCCCGGGCTACACGGGCAAGCTCAACTTTCCCATCAAGGCCGACGCCGGCCACGTGAACGTCACGCTCCCCCTGAGCTCGCGCGCCGTCGCCACGCGCCTCGACGCCCTGCGCGAGCGACCGTGGGCGCCCCTCGCGCGCGCAGCCCTCGAACACCCCACCACCGCGGCCGCCTCGCGCGCCCTCGCGTGGACGCTCCTGCGGCGCCCCTCGCCCGCGAACGTCACCGTGCGCGAAGAGAGCGCCTTCGGATCCGACTACGACGAGCTCTGGCGCAGCGTGCGCCCCGCCCTCGCCGTGGCCCAGGTGCGCGACGCGCGCTACCTCACGTGGCGCTTCCGCGAGAGCCCCTTCCCCTTTCGCGTGTACGCGGCGCGACACCGCAACGGCGTGCTCGCCGGCTACGTCGCCACCCTCACGGGCCGCGACGACCACCAGACGGGGCTGCGCCGGCTCTTCATCGCCGACTGGCTCCTCGCGCCCGCCGACGCCAACACCGTGGGGCGCGCGCTGTTGCAAGCGGCGCTGCGCCCTGCCCTCGACGAGGGCGTCGACATCGTGACCACGCAGGCCGTACACAACGGCCCCGCGCAGCTCCCGTGGCGGCGCTACGGGTTCATGCAGCGGCCGTGGTCGAAGCCCGTGATCATTCACCGCAACGAGGCCGGCGCGCGACTCCTCGACGATCCGTCGCCGTGGCACTTCACGCTCGCCGACACCGACGCTTTTTAGTCACTCCGCGCGGCGCACGATCGCGTCGATCACCGTGAGGTCGCCGTCGCGGTTGAAGGTGTGCGTCGCGAGCGCGCGCGGCTCCCACGACGGCACCATGTGACCGCGGTCGACCTCGCAGTACTCCTCCGTGTCGAGGCGCACCACCTCGTTGAACGACACCGCGTAGCCGTAGCGCGCGGCCGAGTCTTGCGCGGGCCGGTACAGCCTCCCATCATGTTCGAAGAGGGCCCCCGCGGCGCGCGCTCGACCCGCGTCGGAGGCGATGGGGTTGCGCCGGTGCGGCGTCCACGGGCCGAAGGGCGACGAAGCATAGAAGAGGTGAAACTCCTCGCTGTGCGCGAGCGTGCCGTCGACGGAGACGTCGGCGAAGAGCCACCAGCGGTCGCCCACCTGGCGCAGCGTCGCGTCGGCGATGTGAAGCTCCGGGAGCATCACCGTCACGCGCTCCCACTCGTAGGGAAAGCTCCGCGCGCGGTACACGCCCACGCCGCCGCGCTCGCTCCCCTCGGGCATCATGTAGAGCTCGCCCTCGTGGCGAAACAAGAACGGATACGACAGGTGGTAGGGCTCCTCGAGCACGCGCGTCACCGCGCCCGCGACGCCGTCGTCGCCGAGCTCGAGCACCGAGATGTGCCCCTTGCCGCCCGGGTAGCCCGCCTCTTCGAAGAAGATGTACCGCCGCCCCGCGACCACCAGCGGAAAAGGGTCGGCCCAGATGAGGTGCTTCGGCGGCGCGAGGTAGTGAAAGGGCTCGGCGCTCACCAGGGCGTCGGCGCGCTGCCACGCGATCGACCACTGCGAGCGGTTGAACGCGCGGTCGACGCGCTCCTGCGCGTACCGCAGACCGTGCTCGACGAGCATGCGCGCCATCGCGCCGTTGCCGGGCCGCGTCGCGTCGAGCGCCATCGATGGGCGCGGCAGCGACGGGGCCTCGACGGTGTCGCGCACCGCACCGTCGAAGAGGTCGCGCAGCGCGCGCAGCACGAGCGCGGGCGCCTTGGCGAGCACCACGTTGCGGCTGCGCCGCACGGAGCGAACGTCGGTGCGCGTCACGGCCCGCGCCACCACGCGCGCCGGGCCGTCGCCCCACCGCGACGCGCGGAGCTCGGTCACCGTCGGCCCGCTCGCCCCGAGCACCTCGTAGAGGCCCGCCGCGTCGTCGTACGAGGCCCGTCCCCCCACGTGCAGCGACCACACGCCGTAGCGCGCGCTCACCGCGGGCGCTGCGCGGCCGAGGCGCAGCACCACGTCGACCGCTTCGCCCTCCGCGGACGCGTACGCAACGTCTCCCGCGATGGCCCCGAGGTCGCACCCGTCGAGCGCGTCGCCGGGCCGCGCGTACACCCGATCGTCGAGCGCACGAAACAGCGTATGGACCGCGTGCGAGGGGTCGCGCAGGAGCCGCGACGCGAGCGCCACGGGCGGCACCACGCGCGCCGAGGCGACCGCGAGAAACGCCAGCGTGCACGCGGGCGACGCCACGATCTGCGCGACGACGCGGGCGATCCACCGGGGCTGAAGAAGCGAGTCGACGGTGACGCCGACGCGCAGCGGCGCGCTGTGTGAGCTCATGGGGGAGGCGCACTCTAACGGCCGCGCGGAGCGCATCGCAACACCTCGCGCGGAGCGATTGCCGTAGACTCCGCCGCGATGAGAGGACTCTTCTGCGAGGGTGATTCCGTTCGGCTGCGCCGCGACCTCGAGGCGCCGCGGCCGCTCGACGGCGAGGTGGTGCTGCGCGTGCGCTCGGTGGGCATCTGCGACACCGACATGCAGCTCGCCCGCGGCTACATGGGCTTCCGCGGCGTGCTCGGCCACGAGTTCGTGGGCTCCGACGATGCTGGCCGACGGTACGTCGCCGAGATCAACAACGCCTGCCACCGCTGCGACACCTGCCGCGCGGGGCGCCCCACGCACTGCCCGCAGCGCACCGTGCTGGGCATCGTGGCGCACGACGGCGCGATGGCCGACGCGGTGGCCGTCCCGCGCGCCAACCTGCACGCGGTGCCCGACGATGTGGATGACCACAGCGCGGTCTTCGTCGAGCCGCTCGCGGCGGCGTATCAGATCCTCGAGCAGGTGCGGGTGCTCCCGGGCGACCGCGTCGCGGTGCTGGGCGACGGCAAGCTCGGGCTCCTCTCGGCGTGGGTGCTGCGCACGGCCGCCGAGCGCGTGACCCTCATCGGGCGCCACGCGCACAAGCTCGCCCTCGCGGGGAGCGCCATCGCGCAGCGCAGCGCGCGCGAGTGCGCCGACCTCGCGCGGAGCTTCGACGTGGTGGTCGACGCCACGGGGTCGCCGTCGGGCTTCGGCGACGCGATCACGCTCGCGCGGCCGCGGGGCACGGTGGTGCTCAAGACCACCGTGGCGGGCGCGCACACGCTCTCGCTCGCGCCGCTGGTGATCGACGAGCTCACCGTGGTGGGATCGCGCTGCGGGCCCTTCGCGAAGGCCATCGCGGCGCTCGCGTCGGGGGCCGTCGACGTGCGGCCGCTGGTGTCCGAGGTGTTCTCCCTCGACGACGCCGAGGCGGCCTTCGCGTGCGCGACGCGCAAGGGGGTGGCCAAGGTGGTGATCGACGTCGCCCGCGGGGGCTGAGCGTGCACCTCGCCCACCTGCGCTACGTGCAGGCCATCGCGAAGCACGGGAGCCTGAGCGCCGCCGCGCGCGCCCTCGGGCTCACGCAGCCCACCCTCACGGGCGCGGTGAAGAGCCTCGAGCGCGAGCTCGACACCACCCTCCTGCTCCGGGGGAGAGACGGCGTGCGGCTCACGTCGGCGGGCGAGGCCATGGTGCGCCACGCGGCCGCGGTGCTCGCCTCCGTCGAGCGCATGGAGCAAGAGATCCGCGGCCTCGAAGGGGACGAGCTGGGGCGCTTCGTGCTCGGGTGCCACGAGTCGCTGGGGGCCTATTTTCTCCCGGGCTTCATGCGAGATTTCCTCGTGGAGTCGCCGCGCATCGAGCTCACCCTGTGGAACGGCACCACCGCCGCGGTGCGCGACGCGGTGGTCTCGCGCGACGTGCACTACGGGCTGCTCGTAAACCCCATGCCGCACCCCGACCTCGTGCTGGTGAAGCTCTTCCGTGATGCGATGGATTTCTTCGTCTGCGTCGACGAGCCCGAATGCGCGACGCGCGACGAGGCCATCGAGCGCATCCGCCGCGGGCCCATCGTATACAGCGGCCGCGTGGCGCAGTGCCTCGAGCTCATCGAACACATGAGCGGCGAGAGCCCCCTCGCGGCGCGCACCCTCTCGTGCGGCGACCTCGAGATGGTCAAGAGCCTCACCCTCGCGGGCCTCGGCGTGGGCGTGCTCCCGCGGCGCGTGGCGAGCTACGGGCACCCGCACCGCCTCCGGCGCCTGCACGCGGAGCTTCCCTTCATACCCGACGCGATCTACCTCGCGTGGCGCGAAGACCTGCACCGCACGGCGGCCGCGGCGCGGCTCAAAGACGCGCTCGTCGCCTACGGCCGCACGATGCCCCCGGTGTGAACCCGTATCGAAGGTTGCGAAGTGGCGCCGCGCGGCGATAGGGTCGCGGCGATGCGCCCCCCGCCCCTCCCCCATCAAGTTGTGGTGCTCGAACGCGTGCTGCGCCGCGCGGGCGACCTCGCGGGCTCTCCCACGGAGCCCATCGTGGTGTTCGACCTCGACGGCACGCTCTACGACAACCGCGCGCGCACCGCGCAGATTCTCGCCGAGTACGCGGGCGAGGTCGCGGCGCAGTTTCCCGAGGTGGCGGCGGCGCTCGGCGAGCTCGCGCCCGCGTCGGTGCACTACCTCCTCTCCGACACCTTGCGCGCGGCGGGCATCACCAAGGTCGAGGTCGTGAGCGACGCCACCCGCTACTGGCGCGACCGCTTCTTCGCCGAGCGCTACCTCAAGTACGACGCCGTGATGGAGGGCGCCGTCGAGTACACGCGCGCCTGCCTCGAGGCGGGCGCCGGCGTGGTGTACCTCGCGGGGCGCGACATCACCGACCTCCTCGGGGGCACGGTCACGAGCCTGCGAAAGTGGGGCTTCCCCATCGGCGAGGTGGGCGTCGGCCTGGTGCTCAAGCCCGACGCCACGCTCTCCGACGAGGCCTTCAAGCGCGCCACCATGCCCTCGCTGCGCCGCATGGGCGCGGTGATCGCGTTCTTCGACAACGAGCCCGCCAACTGCAACGTGGCGCGCGCCACGTACCCCGACGCCATCGTGGGGCTCATCGAGACGCAGTCGGTCCCCGGCGCCCCGAAGCCCGACGCGAGCATCGAGCCCATCGCCAACTTCCGCCTGGTGTAGCCCTCCGGGGCGCGCGCATCGCCACCCAACACGCGTGCGTGAGCACGCGCTGCTCGACGCGCTTCGTCGCTTTCCGCCGCGACGACATTTGATACCGTCGCGGCCATGGCCGGCAACGCCCTCGATCACGCCCTCGCGCCCGATGCCCTCTTCGCCAATCGGTACCGCGTCGTGCGCGAGATCGCGCGCGGCGGCATGGGGGCGGTGTTCGAGGCCGAGCAGGTCGACGTAGGGCTGCGCGTCGCCCTCAAGGTGATGCTCCCCCACGCGGCCTCCAGCGAGAAGCTCCGCGCGTACTTCGAGCGCGAGGCGCAGGTGAGCGCGCGCATCGAGAGCGACCACGTGGTGCAGGTGT
>CANMAT010000194.1 GCA_947494865.1 Deltaproteobacteria bacterium | reverse complement strand
GGGGCGCCCGTGTGCACCGCGGGGGCGTGCACCATCACCTGCACCGCGGGCTCGGGCAACTGCGACGGCAACGCCGCCAACGGCTGCGAGACCGACGTGCGCACCGCGGCGGCGAACTGCGGCGCGTGCGGCAACGCGTGCCCCGCGCGCGCCAACGCGGCCTCGAGCTGCGCGGCCAGCGCGTGCGCCGTGACCTGCGACGCGGGCTTCGGCAACTGCAACGCGAGCGTGCTCGACGGCTGCGAGGCCAACTTCGCGAGCGATCCGCTCAACTGCGGCGCCTGCGCGCGGCGCTGCGCGACGGCGGCCAACGCCGCGGCGGCCTGCATGGCGGGCGCGTGCGGCATCGCCTGCCTCGCGGGCTACGGCAACTGCGACGGCAACGGCCTCAACGGCTGCGAGACGGCGCTCAGCACCGACCCGCGCAACTGCGGCGCGTGCGGCACCGCGTGCCCCGGCGGCCCCGGCGCCACGGCCGCGTGCGCCGCGGGGCGCTGCGCCCTCACCTGCGCGCCCGGCGCGGGCGACTGCAACGCCTCGGCGGCCGACGGCTGCGAGGTCGACCTCACCGCGTCGAACACCCACTGCGGCGCCTGCGGCACGGCGTGCACCGCGCCCGCCGACGCGACCGCCCGCTGCGCGGCGAGCCGCTGCGTGATCACCTGCAACGACGGCTTCATCCTCAGCGGCGCGACGTGCGTGCGCACCGGCCCGCGGCCCGTGGCGCCCGCGGCGGGCAGCATCGTCACCACGCGCACGCCGACGTTTCGCGTCGCGCTCCCCGCGGGGCAGACGGGCGCGCGCGTCGAGGTCTGCGGCGACCGCGCGTGCACCTCGGTGGCCACCACGTTCACCCTCACGGGCGCGTCGGGGTCGCCGACCATCGCGCTCACGCCGGGCACCTACTATTGGCGCGCGACGGGGCTCATCGCGGGCGCGCCGGCCACCCCCGCGGGCGCGGTGGTCGAGTTCACCGTCAACGCGGGCGCGGGGGTCACCACCTCGTCGTCGTGGGGCCCCTTCTTCGACCCCGCCAACGACCGCTTCGCCGACCTCCTCGTGGGCGTGCCCTGGAGCTTCGCGGCGTACCACTACACCAACACCGCGGGTGCCTTTTCGACGCTCTCGTACACCACGCGCTCAGGCAGCACGAGCTTCGCCGCGGCCGTCGCGGCCGCGGGCGACGTCAACGCCGACGGCTTCGGCGACGCGCTCTTCGGCTCACCCACGCTCAACACGGTTTCAGTGTTTCACAGCACGGGCGCGGCCCTCGCGGCCTCGGTCACCGCGACGCTTGTGGGCCCCACCGGCTCGCTGCGCTTCGGCGCGGCGGTGTCGTCGGCGGGCGACATCAACGCCGACGGCTACGCCGACGTGATCGTGGGCGCCCCCGGGAGCAGCCGCGCGTTCGTGTACCGCGGCGGCGCGAACGGCATCGACGCGAGCACCCTCTTCGCGCTCACGCCCACCGGCGGCAGCGCCAACTTCGGCGTCTCCGTGGCGGGCCTCGGCGACGTCAACGCCGACGGCTTCGCCGACGTGGCCGTGGGCACCGACGGTTCGAACATCGTGTACCTCTGGTACGGCGCCGCGTCGGGCCTGGGCGCCACCCCCACGGGGCTCTCGGCCCCCGCGGGCGCGCTCGGCTTCGGCCGGGTGGCGGGCGCGGGCGACGTCAACGGCGACGGCTACCCCGACGTGGTGGTCGGCGCCTACACCACGGGCGCCGCGTACCTCTTCCTCGGCGGACCGATGGGCCCCAGCACGATGCCCAACGCGACGTTCACGGCCCCGGGCACACAATTCGGCGCCGCCCTCGACGGCGTCGGCGACGTCAACGGCGACGGCTTCGGCGACGTGGTCGTCGGCGCCCCCGGCTCCGACACCGCGTACCTCTTCTACGGCCGCGCCGGGGGCATCTCGCCCACCGTGTCGGTCACCCTCGCGCGCTCGTACGTGGGCTTTCAGTTCGGCACCGCCGTGACGGGCCTCGGCGACTACAACAACGACGGCTTCGCCGACTTCGCCGTGTCGTCGATCAACCGCGCTGTGCAGGTGTACCGCGGCAGCGCCACGGGCCCCGTGCTCACCTACAACCTCACGGGCTCGACGTCGTACGGCACGTCGATCGCCTCGCGCGCCGTGGCCTTCACCCCGGCGTCTTGAACGACAAACAATAGAAGAATCGGCTCGCCTGCTCCTCGATCACGTCGACGGAGCCGGCGGGCACGAGCTCGCGCGGGCAGTGCGGGTCACGGTCGTAGAATGTCACGGCCCGAAACACCGCGCGGTGATAGATCGAGTGCGTGCGTGACGGGTCGAGCTGCTCGTCGACCACCACGATGGGGGTGCCCGGCGCGGCCACGCGGGCCATCTCGGCGAGGGCCGCGCGCGGGTCGCGGTAGCCGCCGATGCCGCCGGTGTGAAACACCCGGTCGAAGGCCCCGTCGGGGTACGGGAGCGCGTGCGCGTCGGCCATCGCGAGGCGCACGCGGCCGTCGCCGGGGGCGATGCGCGGGTCGCGCGCGAGGCGCTCGCGCAGGGCGGCGAGCATGCCCGCGGAGAGATCCATGGCCCAGTACTCGACGTCGAGGCCGCGGGGGAGTCGGTCGCGCACCGCGCCGAGGTTGGCCCCGGTGCCCGCGCCCACCTCGAGGACGCGCAGCGGGCGGTCGGCGCGCGGACGCAGCGCGTCTAGCGCGAGGCGGCGGAGGTACACGTCGCGCATGGCGCGCTCCGAGCCTTCGGTCTGCAGCACGGGGATGAGCCAGCGCACCGCCGGGTCGTGGAGGGCCGCGAAGCGGTCGTACACGAAGCGCAGGAGGCGGTCGTTGCCGCGCACGAGGTCGTCGCGGTAGAGCCGCGCGAGGCCGTCGCGCACGGGCCACGTAGCGCCGCAGCGGGCGCACACGAGGGTCGCGCCCGCCTCCGTGAGGTCGCCGAGGCAGGGCAGCGGGGTCTTCGCGGGGCAGCGCAGCAGGCCGAGGTCGCGCGCGTCGAGGGTCACACGGTCTCCGGCGCGAGGAGCCCTCGCACCACGCCGAGCTCGTGCTTCGCGTCGAGGGCCTCGAAGGTCGCCGCGGCGCGCGCCAGCTCGGCGCGCCGATCGGCGGCGGGGTCGTAGAGGGCGAGCTCGCGGCGGATGAGCGCCTCCTCGAGGGGCATGGTGAGCGCCTCGGCGAGCGCGAGGCCGCGGCGCCACGTGGCCACGGCCTTGGCCGCGCGCCCCGCGAGGCGGTGCCGCGCGCCGGCGTGCAGAAGCTCCGACGGACGCGCGAACACGAACATCAGCGCGAACACCCGGAGCACCGCGCCGGCCTCGGCGGCCCGCGCCATGAGCTCGGCCCGCGCCTCGCCTTGGGCCGCCTCGGCGAGGGCGTTGTACACCTCGGCCACGCCCGCCACGGCGGCTTGCGAGCCGTACACCACCGGGCGCTTGCGCTGCATGTGGCGCAGCGCCTTGTCGGCCGCCGTGCGGGCCTCGACGCGCTCGCCGGCCTGCAGGCTCGCCAGCGCGAGGAGGCCGTACGTCCAGATGGTTTCGAAGCTCGACGCGTCGGCGTCGACGCCGTCGAGGCTCTGCACGAGGAGGGCGATGGCCTCGCGCGCGCGGCCGAGGCGCATGAGGGCCTGGGCCTGCTCGAGGCGCCCCCACCAGGCCGTCTGCACGTCCTTGCGCTGCGTGGCCGTGCGCGTGGTCTCGCGCGCCAGCGTGAGGCTCTCGGCGAAGGTGCCGCGGTAGTAGAGGCACACGCCGAGCACGAAGCAGCACTCCTCCATCTGGCGCGCGTCGCCGGTGCTCTTGCACAGCTCGATGCCGCGGCGGAGCACGTCTTCGGCCTCCTTCCACCGGGCCTCTTGGATGTTCGACACCCCCGCGCGCGAGAGGCAGTACGCGAGCGTGCCGGGCGACGCGAGGCCCTCGGCGAGCGTGAGCGACCGCTCGGCCCACGCGCGCCCCACGGACCGCAGCGGCGAGGCCGTGACCGCGATGGACATCATCGCGTAGCCGCGCGCGAGCGGCGGCGACGGCGGCAGCGCCTCGGCCACGTTGATGTTCCTCAGCCCGCAGTACACGCCGCGCAGGGGGTCGTCGCCGTAGAGAAACACCTCGAGCATGCGGTAGAGCGAGCTGGCGGCCTCGAGGCGCAGCGCGTCGCCGGGCTGCGCGCCGTCGCTGCGCCGCGTGGGCACCACCGCGCGCCCCACGGCGACGAGCATCTGCCACAGGAGGCCGAACACCCACGACGCCGTGGTGGTGGGCAGCGCCGAGCCGGCGTGCGTGAGGGCGCGCTGCGCGTGCTCGCGGCACTGGGCCACCTCGCCCAGGCGGAGGTGCGCCTCGGCGAGCGAGCGCTCCCACCGGGCGAGGCGCGCGGGGTCGGTGCCGCCCTCGCGCTCGTTCAGCAGAATGACCTCTTGGAAGAACGCCACGGCCTCGCGGTTGGCAAAGGTGTCGAGCGCCTGCGTGCCGGCCCGGTCGAGGTACTCGATGGCGCGCGGGAGCACCCCCGACTGCGTCCAGTGGTGGGCGAGCGCGCGGTACTGAATCGCGTGGTCGTTCTGGCGCTCGCAGCGGGCCTCGATGACCTCGGCCACGCGGCGGTGCATCGCGCGGCGACGCTCGTCGGGGAGGCGCTGGTAGGCGATCTCGCGGAGGCGGTCGTGCACGAAGCGAAACTGCCCCGGCGTGCGCTCCTCGAGCACCTGGCGCTCGAGCAGGGTGCGAATGGCCTCGAGCCAGCCGCTGTCGTCGAGGGAGGCCTCGGCGTGGCCCACGTCGGAGAGGAGGTCGCCCTGCACCTCGCGGCCCAGCACCGAGGCCACGGCCACGAGCTCGCCGCACGCGGGCGAGAGCTGGTCGAGGCGGCGCGTCACGAGCTCGCGCACCTGCACCGGGAGGGGCAGGCGCTCGAGGCGGTCGCTCACGTCGCCGCCCTCGACCTTGACGCGCCAGCGGCCGTCGTCGTCGCGGAAGAGCAGCCCCTCGGCGAGGGCGGTGCGCAGGTACTCGGCCACGAAGAAGGGGTTGCCCTCGCTCTTGCCCGCGAGAAACTGCACGAAGCCTTCGGGGGCCTTCGGGAGCGCGAGCATGGCGGCCACGATCTCGCCGACCGCAGAGGCGTCCATGCGGTTGAGCTCGAGCGCGGTGGCGTGGGGCAGCGCGGCGAGGCGGCGCAGCACGTCGTTGGCCTCTTCGCTGCGCCACGTGCCGAGCATCACCACGGGGTGCTCTTCGAAGTACGACGCGGGCAGCGACTCGAGGAAGGCGAGCGTGAGCTCGTCGGCCCACTGCAGGTCGTCGATGAGCAGAAACAGCGGGCGCTCGTGCGCGAAGGCCGCGAGGGTGTCGGCGAGGTCGGCGAAGAGGCGCTGCCGCGCGGCCTCGGCGGACAGGTCGGCGGGCCTCGGAAAATCGCCGAGGCCCGGCACGCGCAAGAGCGACGGCTCGTACTGCGCGAGCACCCACCCGCGCACCCCGAGGAGCCGCGCGGTCTCGGGGGCGCCGAACTCGAGGCACCGGTCGGCCACGGCCTCGAGGAAGCTCGCGAAGGGGTGCAGCGGCGCGCCGTTGTAGTCGGCCCCCTCCGTCTCGGCCACGTTGAAGGGCACGCACTCGCAGGCCACGACGCGCAGCCCCGACCCGGTGGCCGAGCGGCCCACCTCGGTGGCGAGGCGCGTCTTGCCGACGCCGCTCTCGCCCGCGAGGAACACCAGCGCCCCGGTGCCGTGCTTGGCGCCCTCGATGGGCGCGCGCAGCTTGCGAAAGATGTCGTCGCGGCCGGTGAAGCCCGGGCGGTAGAGGTACGCGTGAGCGCGCGGCGCGTCGTCGTAGCCCGTGGCGGCCTCGGCGCCGAGGCGCAGGAGGGCGCTCGCCACGTCGTCGGCGTGGCCGATGCGGTCGCGCGGAGACTTCGCCAGGAGGCGCAGAATGAGCTCGTCGAGGCCCGGCGAGACGCCCGTGACGAGCTCCGAGGGGCGCACCGGCGTGGCGAGCAGGTGCTTGCCCACGAGCTCCATCGTAGAGCCCGCGACGAAGGGCACGCGGCCCGTGACCAGTTCGAAGAGCAGGCACTCGAGGGAGTACAGGTCGGCGCGCGCGTCGACCACCTCGCCGCGGATCTGCTCGGGGGCCATGTACGCGGGCGTGCCCATGGTGGTGCCCGCGAGCTCGAGCGAGTCGCGGCCGCGCGCGCCTTCGAAGCTCGCCACGAGGCCGAAGTCGACGAGCACGGGCACGTCGCCCTGGCGAATGAACACGTTCTCGGGCTTGAGGTCGCGGTGCACGATGCCCTCGCCGTGCAAGAACGCGAGGGGCGCGCAGAGCCGACGCACGAGCGAGAGCACCTCGGGGAGGTGCCCCGCCGCGGCGGCCTGGCCGCGCAGCATCTCGGCGGGGAGTCGTGATTGGAGCGCCGCGCGCTCCTCGTCGGCGTAGGCCTGGCCCGCGAGGCCGACGCCCGACACGATGCCCGAGGCGTCTTCGGTGGCGAGCGTGGCGATCACGGCGCTCCACCGGGTGCGGGCGAAGCGCAGGAGCGTGAGGCCCTCGAGGAGTTCCATCGCGTACCAGGGGAGGGCGTTGTCGACCCCCTCGCCCACGGTGCGCACCACGCCCGGGTGACGCAGCCGCGAGAGCGCGTGCACCTCGCGGCGAATGCTCGCCAGCATGCGCTCGTTGGAGGTGTGCACGGTCTTGAGCGCCACGAGCGCGCCCGTGTCGACGTGGGTGGCGCGGTACACCACGCCCATTCCGCCTTCGCCGAGCATGCCCAGAATGCGATAGGGGCCAATTCGATCGGGATGCGTCTCCACTGGCTCCGCCGCTACCAAGCGCTGCATGACCATGAAATGCCTTCGAGGTCCGAGTCTGCCCTCTACCACCACGGAGACCGTGGCCCTG
>CANMAT010000193.1 GCA_947494865.1 Deltaproteobacteria bacterium | reverse complement strand
GCGCCCCGTCGCGGCCCAGGTCGCCGGCGCCGCCGTCGCCGCGGGCGGCGCGCAGCTCAACTGGATCATGCCCGGGCGCGCGTGGCCCGGCGAGCGCGTCGCGCTGCTCGTCGACCGCAACGGCGACCGCCGCTGCGGCGACGGCGACCTCGGCGCGATCGTGCCGGTTGACGGACGGCCGTCGGTCACGGTGCCCGCCTGGCGCCAGGGAGCGGCCCTCACGAGCGTCTGCGCGAGCCTCCGCCTCGAAGCATCGCGCGAGCCGTAGCCCCCACCGCGACGCCCCTGCGCACGCCACGCGCGCGGCTCCCGTTGGGGGGACCGCCCAGCGCGCCAAAATGCGAAACGGCCGGATCCGAGAGTTATCTCAGATCCGGCCGCTTTGCGTTGGTTGCGAGGGCAGGATTTGAACCTACGACCTTCGGGTTATGAGCCCGACGAGCTACCAGGCTGCTCCACCTCGCGTCACCGTTTGGGGAATCGGGTTCTACGCTTATCTGTGAGAACGTCAACCATTCGATCGTGGCCTCGTGACTTTTATTCGCGAAGGCCTGCGAGCAAGGCCCCTCGCGCTGCTCGCGGGCGCGTTGCGGGGGCGTATGCTGGCGCCCCCAATGCGCTCGCTCAAGCCTTCGCTCCTCGTCGCATTCGTCGCGCTGTCGTGCACCCACCGCCCCGCGATTCGCCTTCGCGCGCAGCCCTCTGCGGCCGCGAGCGCGCCCCCGGCGGGGCCGGTGACGGCCGAGCGCGGGCCCTACGCGCCGCCCGCCGAGCGCCTCGGTCACGACGCCCTTCGCGCGCGGCTCCCGAGCGGCCGTCGCCTCGCGCCCGACGACCTCGCGGCGCGGCACCCGGTCTCCTTCGGCCCCGGGCTCTCCGCCGAGCCCGACGACGTCGACGGGATGGACACCATCCAGCGCGGCCCCTTCGCGCTCCGCGGCGCCGAGCTCACGCGGCTGCGCGCCAACGGCTTCGCGATGCTCCCGCGCCTGGAGCGCAGCAATTTTCTCACGGGCTACGCGGGTCTCTACCTCCGCGACATGCCCGTGTACGTGAGCGCCGACCTCGTGCTCAACGCCCTGCACGAGGGCTTCGACGCGATGATCGCCAGCGTTGAGGCCGACGCGCTCGCCCCGTCGCTCACGCGCGCCCTCACGCAGCTCCGCGCGGCCCTCGGCGGCGCGCAGGGCGCCGCGCTCGCGGCCGAGACGCGCGCCGACCTCGACGCGTACCTCGCAATCACCCTCGGGCTCCTGCAGGGCGCCGTCGCGCGGCCCGTGGTCAACGCCGACGCCACGGTGATCGCCGACCTCCACGCGCAGGCCACGCGCGCCGAGGGCACCGCGCAGGTCACCCTCTTCGGCGCGCCGCGCGACGTCGACCTCTCGCAGATGCGCCCGCGCGGCCACTACGCGGGCGTCGCGGCGCGCGAGCAGTACTTTCGCGCCGTGATGTGGCTCGGCCGCGAGGGGCTGCGCCTCGTCGACGTGGCCCACGGCCGGCGCGCGCTGCAGCGCCGCCAGGTGGCCGCCGCCATGGCCCTGCGCGCCCTCGCGACCGACGACACCCGCGCCGCCCTCGCGCTCGTCGAAGAGGCCATCGGCGGCTTCGCGGGCGAGCCCGAGGCGTTGACATTCTCTGACCTCGACGCGATGAGCGCGCAG
The DNA here is from genome assembly GCA_947494865.1 of Deltaproteobacteria bacterium. GTDB lineage: Bacteria > Myxococcota_A > Polyangia > Polyangiales > CAISKJ01. Next base: position 5,241 of record CANMAT010000193.1, on the reverse strand, counting down.
GTGGCGCAGGCGGGCGGCCTGGCTGCCGTCTCGGACGCGCGGCTCACCGAGATCGTCGACCTCGTGCGGGGCGAGCGCCCGCGCGTGGCCACGTCGCTGCTGGTGCACCCCGACGGCATGGTCGGCGTGGTTCCGCAGCCGGTGGCGTTCTCGCTCACGCCGCAGCGGTACACGCCCGACTCGCGCGTGCTCTCGTGGGTGACCTTCGACCGCGTCGACGCCGGCCGCGTGCCGCGCATGATGCCCGACGCCCTCGACGCCGCGTACGCCGCGCTGGGCAACGACCAGGCCCTGTCGCTCCTGAGCGACTCGCTCGCGCGGCACGACTACGCCACGGAGCTCGAGACGGCGCGCATGCTCGTCGACGCCCACGAGGCCTCGTACTGGCAGGGGAGCCTCTACGCGTCGTGGATGGCCGCGCTGCGCACGATCTCGCCGCGCGAGGCCCTCGCCGAGGGGCCTCCGCTGCCGTCGGTGATGCGCACCGAGGCGTGGGGGCGGCGGCTGTTGAACACGCAGCTCGCGGCGTGGGCCGAGGTGCGGCACGACACGGTGCTCTACGCCGCGCAGTCGTACTCGATGTCGCTCGGATGTTCGTACCCCACGGCCTACGTCGAGCCCTATCCGGCCCTCTGGCGCGGGCTCGCGCAGTGGGTCCAACGCGCCAACGGGCTCGTCGCGCGCATGCCCTGGGCCACCGCCGCCGAGCGCGCGCGGTGGACGACGTGGACGGCCCGCGCCGCCGACGCGGTGCAGCGCCTCGGGGCCATCGCCGAGCGCGAGCGCGCGGGTGAGTTTCTCGACGGCGACCAGCTCCTGTGGATGAACCGCGCCCTCAACGCGCGCGAAGAGAACCACGTGTGCACCACGGAGACCGTCGTCGACGGCGGGTGGCTCTACGAGCTCTATGAGCCGCGGCAGAGCCTCGGCGAGTCGCGCGGCGTGGTGGCCGACGTGCACACCGCCCCCGAAGACGAGCAGGGCAACCCCGTGGGCCGCGTGCTGCACATCGGAACGGGGGCTCCGCAGGCGATGGTGGTGCTCGCGGGCCCGCCGGGGCGCGAGCGGGCGTTTCTGGGCTACGCGTCGAGCTACCGCGAGCGGGTCACCGAGGGCTTCGATCGCCTCACCGACGCGCGCTGGCGCGAGGAGCGCGCGCGCGCCACCGAGCCCGGCTGGATGGCGCCCATCACGGCGCGCTGAGAGGACCCGGCGTCGGGCGTCGACGGCTCAGTCGACGGTGATCGACTTGCTCACGTTCTTGGGCACGTCGGGGTGCACGCCGTGGTCTTTGATGCCCAGGCGGTCGAGGTACTGCATTTTGAGCACGCTCATTTTGAGGGCGAGGCGCTGCAGCACCACGGTGCTCGAGAACACCGTCATGAGCGTGTCGTCGGTGCGCGGCAGCGCGAGGTAGGCCCACGCGTAGCGGGGGTTGTCGACGGGCGCCTTGCTCGCGGCGGTGCGCAGCGCGGCGCTCTCTTCGGCCACGATCACGGTGCTCGCCCCGCGGATCTTGTGGGTGTTGATGGCCGACACGGTGAGGTTGATGTCGCGCTCGTCGGGGCCCGTCACGTACACGAGCGGATAGTCGGCGTAGAGAGAGGCCACGAGGGCGCCGCGGTCGACCACGGCGTCGAAGACCTCGCGCTCGGCGGGCGTGAGGGTGAGCGCCGACGAGGCGGGCTTGAGCAGCGCGTCGGAGGCCGCCTGCGCGAGGCGCCGCGACGAGGCGGGCGAGAGGCCGGCCTCCCAGGCGCGCGCGAGCAGGGCGTCGAGCACGCGGCCCAGCTCGGTGAGCAGCGCGTCGAGGTTCGATGCGCCGAACACCGTGTTGAATCCCAGAATGGTGTTGGGGCCGTGCTTGAACTCCGAGCCCTCGAAGCCTTCCGTGTGGTTGAGCACCACCTCGCGGATCTTGAGCGCCCCCTCGCGCGCCACCGCGGTGATGCGCGTGGCGAGAATGTGCAGGCTGGGCACGAGGTAGAGCATCTGCGCTGCGCGCTCGACCTCGGCCTCGGTGCTCGCGATGGTCTCGCGCAGGAGGAGCGGCAGCGTGGGGAGCTGCGCCTCGCGGCGCGCGAGCGCGTCGAGGAGGGCGCCCTTGCGCGGGTCTTCGTCGGGGAGCAGCGGCAGGCGGCGACCCGCGAGGCGCAGGGCCAGGCAGTAGAACACCGTCATCTGGTTCATGAAGCTCTTGGTCGCGGGGACGGCCACCTCGGGGCCGCAGCGCAGCGGAATGACCACGTCGCTCTTCTCCTGCGCGAGGGTGGAGTTCACGTTGTTCACCAGGGAGACCCGGCGAATGTCGCGCCCCGACGCGATCACCTGGTTGAGCACGTCGATGAGGTCTTTGGTCTCGCCGCTCTGGCTCACGGCGACGAAGAGGTCGCCGTCGCGCAGCGACTGCGAGTACTGCCCGCGAAACTCGCCCGGCAGAATGGGGATGAGCTCGGCGCACGCCACGTCGTTGAAGAACTGCGTCGCGGCCTTGGCGGCGTGAAACGACGACCCGCAGCACACCACGTAGATGCGCCCGCTGCGCGCGAGGCACCCCGTGGCGAGGGAGAGAAAGCGGTCGACGGCCTGGGCGAACTCGTCGACCTCGGCGCGCTCGAGCACCGCGTCGAGCACGCGCACCGCGAGGCGATCTCCCGGGCCGCGGGTCATGGGCACGAGGTCGGCGAGGAAGCCCCGCTCCGACGAGGAGAGCGCGTCGTGGAGGTGACCCGGCGCGAGGTCTTCGGTCGCGCGGCGAAAGCCCTCGGGTACGCGCGCGAGCAGCGCCGCGAAGGGGGCCGCGTCGACGGCGGCGTAGAAGGCCTCGCGAATGTCGTCGTCGTCGTAGAGCCCGAGGAGCGCGTCGAGGTGCGCCGACCCGGCGTTCGCGCCTTCGGCGCCGTCGAGGCAGGGGCGCAGGGCCCTGAGCGCCTCGCTGCCGCCTTGAAACATGGTGATCACCGCGCGCCCCGTGGCCTCCTGCGCGGCGATCTCTTGATCCATGAAGTACGCGAAGGGCGCGACGAGGGCGGTGTCCTTCGCGCGCAGTCGGCTGCGCACGGGCTCGCGATCGATGGCGTCGCCCGCGCGGCGTCCGCCGCCGTCGCGCGTGGCGAGGAGCTCGTAGCCCTCGGCGGTGTACTCGATGAACTCGCCCTCGCGCAGGGGCACGAGCACGCGGGTGAGCTTGAGCACCGACGAGAGGTCGCTCGACGCGATGCAGAAGCGGCCGCCCACGTCGTCGTGGCCGAAGCCGAAGTAGAGGCTCGAGCCCGATTTGATGGCCCACATGCGCTGCGTGATCGGGTCGACCACCACAGCGGCGAAGCTGCCCTGGAGGCGCGCGCTGGCGCGGGTGATGGCGGCGCGCATGCAACGGCGGCGCGTGTCGGGGTCGAGGCGCAGTTCGGGGGCCTCGCGCTCGAGGGCGAGGGCGAAGCAGTGCTCGATGGTGTGCACCACCATCTCGCCGTCGTTGTCGGAGAGCACGGTGTGGCCCTCGGCGGTGAGCCAGGCCTTCAGCTCGTCGCAGTTGGTGACGTTGCCGTTGTGGGCGCCGTACATCGTGAGCTTGCAGCGCACGAGGTGGGGCTGCGAGTTGGCCTGCGTCACGGCGCCGAAGGTGGCCCAGCGCACCTGGCCGCAGAAGATCTTGCCCGCCTGATCCACGATGCCCAGCTCGTGCACCATCGCCGAAGGCGCGCCGACGCCCTTGAGGAGCGTGAGGGGCTCCGGCGCGTCACCCTGAAAGAGGGCGCCCGTCGAGTCGTACCCCCGGTACTCCAGGGTCTTGAGGAGCTCGGCGGCGACGCGCCCGAGATCCTTGCGAGAGCGCTCGACGACAAGACCGATCACACCGCACATGCGAAGCCTCGATTCGGGGACTGTAGAGGGGCCAGAGAGGGGGGCGGCGCATTGGTAATCCAACGCCGCGGGCGCCTCAAGGGCGACGGATGGGGCCACGTCGCTGCGGGGGCGGCGCGCCGCGCGCTTCGCGCCCGTCGGGGGCCGTTATCGCGCGCTGTGCTCGCGAACCCCCGATGGGGCGCCGCTTCAACACGGCCGGTTGAGCGGACGATGCGTCGCCCCGCCGCATTGTGAGCGCGCGCGCGAGGCGCACCGCGCGGCCTGCGCCCGTGCGGCGCGGTGCGCTGGAGCGTGTTCGTCGGTCGATCGTACGGTGCCGAACAGACTTCCCGCATCATGCGCGTCGACGGGCGCAACCTGCCTGAAATGGAGGGCGCCTCAAACAAGACCGGGGTCGTACGTTGACGAACCAACGTCGACGGGGCGCCGGTGCGATGGTGCATCTGCAACGACCTTGCAGCGCGCGAAGCCGATGTCAGCGCAGACCCTTCGGGCGAGCGCACGCGGGGCGGTGCGTGTACACGCCGACTGTTCGACGAACCGGTTTGCTGTCGTGGTGTCGGCGTGGTCGTCGTTCACGAACCTCATCGGCGCACCCAACGCCCCGGCCGGGCACGGCAGCGCCTCGGCGCTCTGGATGGACACCGTCGACCGTCGCAACACCATGAGCTGCGGCTCGTCGCACGCCGCCCAGTCGTGGCGGGCCTCGGCAGACAGCGCGAATCAGCGCCGGGAATTGGCACAGCGCCATTGAACTGGACGTAAAGGACGTCCAGCGCATCGCCAACGCCGCGCGCTCGACCGGCAAGGACGACCAGGGGCTGCGAAAGATGCTCGATCACCACGTCGCCGCGGGCCGCATCGACGCGACGCAACGCGACAACATGAGAGACCAGGTGCGGACCATGACCATGAGCGACTCCCCTCACACCCTCGTCCCCTTCGAGCGCGTCGGCCCGTTCCGCTTCGGCGCCTCCCCCGCCGAGTGCGCGGCCGAGGCCGGCGCACCGGACCGCTCGTGGGACGACGACATCCTCGAGCTGCACCTCGAGCAGCGAGGTGCCGCTGAGCTCACCTACAGCGAGGGCGCGCGACTGCTCGTCGACGGCGTCGACGTCTTCGGCGCCCCCAACGCCGCGGAGCAGCTCCGCGCCGCCCACCCCGGGGCCACCGAGCAGAAGCAGTACCTCAACCTCCCCGACCTCGGACTCTGCCTCGGCGGCTTCGGCAAGCGAAAGCTCAAGGAGGGCAGACTCGCCATCGCCTACGCGCCGAGCGAGCGCGTGATGATGGGCTTTCTCGGCGCGGTATGAGGCCCCGCACCCGCGGAGCGGATAGGTAGTCCACCGGCACTGCCCGTGGTGGAAGAGCCTC
>CANMAT010000192.1 GCA_947494865.1 Deltaproteobacteria bacterium | reverse complement strand
GCCCTCATGCTCGCGGGCTGGCGCCTCCTGCGCGGAGCACGCGCCGTGCGCGTCGCGGTGCTCGTCGGGCTCGCCGCGCGCCTCGCGCTCGTGGGCGTCGACACGGTCACCACCACCGACGTCACCCGCTACCTCTGGGACGGCGCCGTGGCCCTCGCGGGCCACGACCCCTACGCGCTCCCGCCGCTCGCCGTCGAGCTCACCGCGCTGCGCGCGACGGTGCCGTTCCCCGTCGACCACCGCGATGTCGCCACGTGTTATCCGCCCGCCGCGCTGGGCCTCTTCGCGCTCGCGGCCCTCGCGGGCTCGCACGCGTGGGTCACCTGGAAGCTCCTCGTGGCCGCCGCCTCGATGCTCACCGTGTGGATCGTGTGGAGGCACCTGCGCGACGGCGATCGGCCCCACGACGCGGTGCTCGCGGCGTGGTCTCCGGTGCTCGTCCTCGAGTCGGGCGTGGGCGCGCACCTCGACGTGTTCACCGCGCTCGCGCTCGTGGCCGCGGCGGTGCTCTGCGCCCGGCGTCGCACGAAAGCGGCGGCCCTCGCGGCGGGCGTCGGCGTGGCGGTGAAGCTCCTCCCCGCGGTGGCGGTGATCGCGCTCGCGCGCCGCGCGCGCAGCCCCCTACGCTTCGTGACGCTCGCGATGGCGCCCCTCGCGCTGAGCCTCCTAGCGGCTGAAATCATGGGGTTTACGGCCCCCGGCTCGCTGCCCCTCGTGGCCGAGAACTGGTCCTTCGCGGCGCCCGCGTGGACGCTGCTCTACGACCTCTTCGCCGACGAGTACGCGGCGATTCGTGTGGGGCTCGCGCTCGCGATGCTCCTCGGTGTGCTCGTCGCCTCGCTGCGCGCCGACGCGACGCGGGCCGTGCGCGACGCCCTCACGGTGCAGCTCGCGGCCAACCCCGTGGCGTACCCCTGGTATGGCGCGGGCCTCGCGGCGGTGAGCGCGCTCGCGCCGGGGTGGCTCGGGCTCGCGATGCTGTCGGTGATCCCGTGCAGCTACGAGGTGCTCGACGGGTACCAGCTGCGCGGCGCGTGGGAGCCCGCGTGGTGGCCCGTGGCGCTCAACGCGGGCGCCCTCGTCGGAGGCCTCGGGGCGGAGATGCACGCGGGGTGGCAGCGGGCGAAGCGCGGGTGAGGGGAGAGCGCTTCCCTCGCGGCGTCGAAGTGGGGTACGAATGCGGCGCTTTCGATGAAGCTAAGCGCCTGCGTATTCGGCCGCTTCTTCACCTTCGGCTCGGTCAAAGAGGTGATGAACAAGGCCAACGAGCTCCGCTCCGGCGACGTGCAGGCGGGCCTGTGCGCCGCGAGCGATCGTGAGCGCGTGGCCGCCAAGCGCGTGCTCTCACAGCTCACCCTCGCCGACCTCTACGAGCACCCCAGCGTGGCCTACGAGCGCGACGAGGTGACCCGCGTCTGCTACGACGCGTGCGAGCGGTCGGCGCGCAAACGGCTAGAAAACAAGTCTGTCGGCGAGTTTCGCGAGTGGATCCTCGACACCCGCACGACGGGGGCCGACCTGCTCGCGGTGTCGCCGGGCCTCACCCCCGAGATGGTCGCCGCCGTCACGAAGCTCATGTCCAACATGGACCTCGTGGCAGCCGCGCGAAAGATCCGCGTGGTGGTGCGCTGCAACAACACCCTCGGCCTCGCGGGGCACATCTCGTCGCGGCTCCAGCCCAACCACCCGAGAGACTCGGTCGAGGGCATCCTCGCGGTGGTGCTCGACGGGCTCTCGTACGGCAACGGCGACGCGGTGATCGGCGTCAACCCCTCGACGGAGACCGTCGAGTCGACCGCCGAGATTCTCACGCGCACCAAGGCCCTGCTCACGCAGCTCGGCGCGCCCACGCAGAACTGCGTGCTGTCGCACGTCACCATTCAGATGCAGGCGATGCAGCGCGGCGCGCCGCTCGACCTGTGCTTCCAGTCGATCGCGGGCTCCGAGGGGGCCAACCGCAACTTCGGCGTCACCGCGGCGCTCTTGGATGAGGCCTACGCGATGACGAAGGAGCTCGGCACGGCCGCCGGGCCCAACGTGATGTACTTCGAAACGGGGCAGGGTACGGCGCTCTCGGCCAACGCGCACCACGACACCGACCAGCTCACCATGGAGGCGCGCGCGTACGGCCTCGCCCGGCGCTACAAGCCCTTTCTGGTGAACTCGGTGGTGGGCTTCATCGGGCCCGAGTACCTCTACGACGGCAAGCAGATCATTCGCGCGGGCCTCGAAGACCACTTCATGGGCAAGCTGTCGGGCATCTCGATGGGCTGCGACGCGTGCTTCACCAACCACGCCGAGTGCGACCAGAACGACGTCGAGAACCTCGAGATGCTGCTCGCCGCGGCGGGGGTCAACTACCTCATGGGCATTCCCGCGGGCGACGACGTGATGCTCAACTACGAGACCACGTCGTTTCACAACAACGCCACGCTGCGCGAGATTCACGGCCTGCGCCCCGCGCCCGAGTTCGAAGCGTGGATGGAGCGCGTCGGCCTCTGGAACAGCGGCGCCCTCACCGACAAGGCCGGCGACCCGTCGCAGTTTCTCCGCCGCGACGACGTGCGCGCGGTGGTCTTCGGCGACGCGCGGAGGCGCCCGTGAGCTACGACGAGGCCACGCTCCAGTCGATCGTCGACGCGGTGGTGCGCCAGCTCGCCGCCGAGGGGCAGCGCGCGCAGCCCGACGCGCTCCCCAAGGGCCCCTGCGGCGGCGACGAGGGCCACGCCTGCACCGCCGACCCGCGGCCCGTGCACAACGTCGAGCGGCCCATCTACGAAGCGATGCTCCCGCGCGTGGTGGGCCTCACGCCCTCGCGCGTCGCCGTGGGGCGCGCGGGCAACCGCTTTCGCACCGACCTGTACCTCCTCACGCGCGAGGGCCAGGCCGACGCGCGCGACGCCGTGCACAGCGACGTTCCCGCCGACTGGCCCGCGCGCCACGGGCTCGTCGCGCTCACCACGCGCTGCGCCGACCGCCACGAGTACCTGCTCTTTCCCAACCACGGGCGGCGCCTCGATGACATCTCCCGCGCCACCGTAGACGCTCATCGCAACACGCGCCCCGACGTGCAAATTATCGTGGGCGACGGCCTCTCGCCCAACGCCATCGTGCAAAACGGCGAGGGCTCACTCGTGGCGCTCAAGCGCGCGCTCGCCGCGGGCGGGCTTCGCACGGGCGTCGATTTCTACGTGAAGCACGCGCGCATCGGCGTAGCCGACGAGATCGGCGTGCTCACGGGGGCGCGGGCGTCGGTGATGCTCGTGGGCGAGCGGCCGGGCCTCGGCACCGGCGACTCGCTGTCGTTCTACATCGCCGTCGCGCCGCGCCTCGACCAAGACAACGCAGAGAAGAACTGCATTTCGAACGTGCGCCCCATCGGCATCAAGCCCGACGAGGCCGCCGCGCAGACCGTCGAGATCTTGAAGCGAGGCATCGCGCGGGGCGTCGGCGGCGTCGCGCTCGGGCTCGGATGGGGACGCCAATGACCGCGCTCACACGCATCCCTGCGACGCTGCTCTCATGCCGCAGGCTGCCGCACGCCGACGCGCGTCTGTGCGCCGCGCTGGGCCTCCCGCCGAGCGCGAGCGGTCGCTCGCTGGCCCTCATGACCTGCGATCAAGACGACACCCTCTACGCGGCCCTCGACCACGCCACGAAGATGGCCGACGTCGCGGTGATCTACGCGAAGTCTTTCTACGCGGGCAGCGCGCACGCGTCGGGGCCGCTGTCGGGCGAGGTGCTCGGCGTCATCGCGGGCGACGAGCCCGAGAGCGTGGAGCAGGGGGTGCGCGCGGTCGAGTTCGCGCTCGCGCACCTCTTCGCGTTTTACAAAGTGGGCGACACGGCCGTCACGGTGTTTCCCACGGTGATCGGCAGCGTGGGGCGCTACCTCGCGGCGCAGGCGGGCGTCGCGCCGGGGTCCGCGCTGGGGTACCTCATCGCGCCGCCCATCGAGGCCGTGCTGGGCGTCGACGCGGCGCTCAAGGCCACCGACGTCACCCTGGCGAAGTTCTTCGGCCCGCCCAGCGAGACCAACTTCGCCGGCGCCTACATCACCGGCCCCCTCGACGCCGTCGAGGCCTCTGCGAAGGCCTTCTGCGACGCCGTGATCGACGTCGCCGCCGCCCCGCGTCGGGGATGAGCGCGGTGACCCACGAGGCGGGCCTCAAGCGCACGCTCACGCCCGTGCACCTCTGGGCCATCGCCGTGGGCATGGTGATCTCGGGCGACTATTTCGGGTGGAACTACGGCCTCGCGCACGGCGGCCCGGTGGGCATGGGCATCGCCACGCTCATGGTGACGGCCCTCTACGTGTGCTTCATCTTCAGCTACACCGAGCTGTCGACGGCCATTCCGCACGCGGGCGGTCCCTTCGCGTTCGCGCAGCGCGCCTTCGGCCCCTGGGGCGCCTACCTCGCGGGCGCTTCGACGCTCCTCGAGTTTCTCTTCGCGCCGCCGGCCATCGCGCGCGCCATCGGGTCGTACGTTCACTTTCGCGTGCCCGCGGCGCCGGTGAACGTCGTCGCGGTCGGTGCCTTCGTGGTGTTTGGCCTCGTGAACGCGCTCGGCGTCTCCATCGCGGCCACCTTCGAACTCGTGGTCACGGTGCTCGCCACGTTCGAACTCGGGCTCTTCTTCGCGCTCACGGCGCCGCACGTCGAGCTCGCGCGCATCACGGCCGCGCCGATGTTCCCCGAAGGCGCGGGCGGGGTGTTTGCGGCCATCCCCTTCGCGATCTGGTTCTACCTCGGCCTCGAGGGCGTCGCGATGAGCGCCGAAGAGGTGGTGCACCCCAAGCGGGACATTCCGCGCGGCTATCTGGCAGGCATTCTCACGCTGGTGACGCTCGCGCTGGGCACGCTCATCTGCTCCACGGGGGTGATGCCCTGGCGGCTCCTGGTGCAAGACGACTCGCCGCTGCCGCACGCCCTCGCGCAGGTGCTCTCGCCCGGCCACCCGATGACGCACCTCATGGTGTACCTCGGGCTCCTGGGGCTCATCGCGTCGTTTCACGGCATCGTGATGGGGTGCTCGCGGCAGGTGTACGCGCTCGCGCGCGACGGCATCTTGCCCAAGGGTCTCTCGACGCTGCACGCGCGCTTTCGCACGCCCACGTGGTCCATCGCGGCCTCGGTGCTGGTGGGCGTCGCCGCCACGCTCTCGGGCAAGACCGACGCGCTCATCACCCTCTCGGTGCTGGGCGCGCTCGGCGTGTACACGGTGAGCATGGCCGCGGTGATCAAGCTGCGACGCAGCGAGCCCGCGCTGGAGCGCCCCTTCCGCGCGCCGCTGCACCCGTGGCTGCCGGGCGTGGCCATTGTGCTCTCGCTGGTGTCGTTCGCGTCGGTGGGGGTGGGCTCGCCCGCGATCGTGGCGCTGTACCTGGGCGCGCTCGCGCTCGGGGCGCTGGCGTTTCGCGCGCGGGGCGCCGCGGCGCGGCGCTACTCGGCGAGGTCGAGCTCGGGGTAGCGACGAAAGATGCCGCCCTCGTTGAAGGGCACGCAGCGGGCTGAGGCGAGGTACGCGGCGACGTTGGGGCGCGCGGCCACGCGGTCGCGCAGGGCCACGAGCAGCGGGTGCTGCGCCTCGGCGGCGGCCATCGCGCGCGGAAAGGCGTACGCGAGGCCCACCATGATCTGAAACACCGAGAGGTCGACGTACGAGGCCGCGCCGCCCACGAAGTAGGTGCCGCCGTTGCGGGCGAGGGCGCGCTCGAAGTACCCGAGAAACTTCGGCAGGCGCGCGGCGAGAAAATCCCTCGCGCGCAGCTTCGCCTCGGCCTTCTGCTCTTCGTAGTAGCGGCCCGTCGAGATGGGATGGTGCGTCTCGTGAACCTCGCTCACCACGTCGCTCACGGTGAGCTGAAGCTGGTGCGCCCACGCGCGGCTCGCGGCGTCGTCGGGCACGAGCCCGAGGGCAGGCGCCACGAACTGGAGGATGTTCGCCGTCTGCGCCACCACCACAGGCCCCGCGCGGAGCACCGGGGGGGCGAACGCGGGCGTGGCGAGCGACTCGTCGCGCAGGAGCTTCACGATGGCCGCGACGCCGCCGCCCTGCGCCTCGGGCAGCCGCGCCACGTCGACGTAGGCGACGCCCGCGTCTTCGAAGGCGAGGCGCACGAACTCGCCGCGGCCCTGAATGGTCGGCCAGTAGAACAATTCGAAGCGCGTGTCGGTCGTCATGGCACCCTCGTTACGGCCATCGCGCCCCGCGTGTCAAGCGCGTAGAGCGCTACAAAAACCGGGGCTTGCGCGGTGACAAGGTATGTCACCCTTGAAGTGGCGGAGCGGGGAGCTTTCGCGCAAGGTCAGGGTCAGCCGCTCGCGCGTGAGAGACGCGTCGCGAGCGCACCCAACGGAACAACAGAGACGCAACCCATGAGCACCACCGAAGAACGCCTTGACCGCATCGAACGCAAGCTCGACGCCGTGCTGGCCGCGCTGAAGGGCGGCGCGTCCGCCTCGCGCGGCAACGGCTCGGCGAACACCGCGCAGAACGACATCGACGTCGACATCGACGGCCCGCGCGGCGACCCCGAGGTGCGCTTCATGCCCAAGCGCTGGACGGGCACCGACTACAAGGGCCAGAAGTTTTCGGCCTGCGAGCCGGCCTTTCTCGACATGCTGGCCGACACCTTCGAGTGGTTTGCCCAGCGCGACGACGAGAGCAACGCCGTCGACAAGAACGGCGCCCCCAAGAGCAAGTGGGGCCGCCTCGACGCCGCCCGCGCCCGCGCCTGGTCGGCCCGCCTGCGCGAGGGCGACCCCTCGTCGGCCCCCGCACCGCGCGCCGTTCGCAACAACGCTCCCCCCGCGCGCCGCGCGCCCGCCGCCGCCCCCCCCGAGCCCACCTACCAGCCGCTGAACGAGTACGGCTCGTCGCAAGACGACGACATCCCGTTCTGAGCCGT
>CANMAT010000191.1 GCA_947494865.1 Deltaproteobacteria bacterium | reverse complement strand
GGACTCCAGATCGCCCTCGGCGCAGACCTTCGCTACGTGCACCCCGAGGCGCAGCTGTCGATCATGGAGGTGCGCTACGGCCTCGTGCCCGACATGGGCCTCGCCACGCTCCTGCCGCGCCTCGTGCGCGACGACGTGGCCCGCGAGCTCGCCCTCACCGGTCGTGTCGTCTCGGGCGTCGAGGGAGCCCGCGTAGGCCTCGCCACACGCGCGTGCGACGACCCGCTCGCCGAGGCCTTCGAGACCGCGCGCGCCATCGCCGGGCGCTCGCCGAGCGCGGTGCGCGCCATCAAGCGCCTGCTCGCCGAGGCGCCGCGGCTCGACGTCGCCGCCGCCCTGCGCCTCGAGACCGAGCTCCAGCAGCAGGTGATGGGCACCCCCGAACAGATGGAAGCCGTGCAGGCTGTGTTCGAGAAACGCAACCCTGTGTTCGACGACTGCTGAGCGCTTCTTTTAGCAAAGAATCGCGGAACATTGAACGGTGCACGCGGCGCACGTCACCGTTGCAAATCACACTGCACGGGCCGACACTCGCCGCCGGTGGTTGCATGGACGCAACGATGATGCTCGATGAGATCGCGGTGTTCGTTCAGGTCGTCGAGGCCGGGTCGTTCACCGCCGCTGCGCGCAAGCGGGCGGTCCCCAAATCTACGCTGAGCCGCGGGGTGGCGAGGCTCGAAGACGCGCTGCGCACGCCGCTCTTGCAGCGCACGGCGCGCAAGGTCGCGCTCACCGACGCGGGGCGGGTGTTCTTCGACCGCGTGGCGCCCCACGTCGCGGGCCTGCGCGACGCCGCCGTCGTGGCGGGCGAGCGCGAGGAGCAGCCGCGCGGCACGCTGCGCATCACGGCGCCGGTCGACATCGGCGAGGCCCTCCTCGCCGACGTGTTCGCGCGCTTCTCCGGGAAGTTTCCCTACGTTCGCCTCGATGTCGACCTCTCGGCGCGCACGGTCAACCTGGTCGAAGAGGGCTTCGACGTGGCGATCCGCGCCTCGCAGAAGCTCAAAGACTCCTCCCTCGTGGCGCGCAAGCTCACCGAGACCGAGACGCACCTCTTCGCGTCGTCGGCGTACCTCGCCCGCAAGCCCGCGCCCCGCACGCCCGACGAGCTCGCCCAGCACGACTGCGTGCTGTTTCGCCCCGTCGACGGGCGCTCCGAGTGGCGCCTGCAACGCGACGGCGTCGAGAAGCCCACCGAGGTGGGCGGGCGCCTCGGGGGCAACGAGTTTCTCTTCGTGCGCTCGATGCTGCGCGCAGGCGCGGGCATCGGCCCGCTCCCGGCGTTCTTCGCCGCGGGCGACATCGCCGAGTCGAAGCTCGTGCGGGTGCTCCCCGAATGGTCGTGGAGCAGCGGGTCGATCTACATCGTGTACCCGGGCGCGCGGCACATTCCCAAGAAGGTCACGGCCTTCCGCGACTTTCTCATCGAGAGCTTTCGCGCGCCGGGCACAGCGCTGAAGTAACGGGGGGCGCGGGCTCACCGGGCGCGTCCGACGCGCGCCCGGGAGACCGTCACAGGCTCACTGCGGCACGAGCTGGCTGTTGGCCGACGGCACCACGATGTACACCGGGCGCTCGTCGACCACCGTGTCGCCGCGGCCGATCACCTGAATGGTCGCGCGGTACAGCTTGGCCGTCGCGCCGCCGGGCTGAAAGTCGTTGTAGAAGTCGACGTTGAAGGTCACGCGCGTCGCGGGATCTACGTTGTAGAACGTGCTCTCGTCGCGGCGATCGTACCCTTCGGGCGCCTCGGGCTCGCCGCGCAGGGTGACCACCGATTTGAGAAAGTCGGCCGTGGTGCGGCCCATCACGATCCCTTCGGCCATCGCGTCGGCTTGCACGCGCGTGGTGATGTTCTGCCGCGCGCGGCCGGCGATCTCGGCGATGGCGTTCACGATGTTGGTCGACACGGCGGCGATGCTGCCGCCGCCGCCCGCAAACACGATGGGCTGCCCCATGCCGTTGAGGGTCATCGTGCGCATGGCCACGATGCGCGCGTTGTTGGCCGTCTCGTTCGAGCCCACATCGATGCCGATGAAGAACGCGCCGCGGCGGTTGAACGCGTCGACGAGCTCGTCGCAGTTGTGGGCCGGGTTGGGCGTGCCCGACGTGCGCGGCGAGCCCGCGGCGCAGCCGTCGTACCAGGCGGCGTCGGAGGTGAGCACCACGATCGGGATGCGGCCCTCGCGGAAGCAGCCCCAGCCGTAGATGCCGCCGGGGTTGTCGGGGTCGGCGCCGCAGTCGCGCTCGGGCACCATGCGCGGGCAGAACCCGTTGCCGAGCGGATCGAGCGCGTTGAGCACCGTGCGGAGCGCCGCCGGGTCGTTCTCGTAGCCGCGGTTGCCCGTGCCCGCGATGATCTCGTACGAGGCCTCGGTGGAGTTCTCGGGGCCGTCGCCGCCGGCGAAGCCCGGCGCATCCTGGTCGATGGTGCGCATGCGCGCGAAGGCCATCTGCGCCGCGGTGATGTCGGTGGTGAGGCGCTGACGCACCCAGAGGTTGTAATCGCCGGGACGCCCCGGGCTCCCCTGCGGCGGGATCGGCAGGCTGTCGAAAGACCCGACCCCGAAGCGCACATCGGGGATCGCCGTCTGAATCATGGGCACGATCATCGTGCTGAAGTTGGTGCGAATGTTCGCGATCGTGCCCGACATGGAGCCCGAGTTGTCGACGAGAAAGAACACGTCGGCCTGGCGGATGCGCGTCGAGAAGGTGAACTCGCGCATCTCGTGGGGGCCGGGCATATCCGCGGGGTGATAGGGCAGCACCACGTAGAGGCTGTTGGCCGCGGGGCGCGACACGGGGTCGCGACCGTCGCTCATCGCGGCGGCCTCGATGAGGTCCGTCACGCCGTCCATGTCGGTGTCGGCGGCGCAGGGGTTGGTGCGCGCGAGCAGCTCCTCGTGGTCGGTGAGCCCGTCGTTGTCGGAGTCGACGTCGCGGAAGTTGGGCACCGTGTCGCCCTGGTCGAAGTCGCAGTTGTCGCCGGGGCTGCGGCACGCGGGCGCGTCGATGGCCATCGAGGCGAAGCCCGGGTACGAGCGGCGCGCCTCGTTCTGGTCGAAGTAGCCGTCGTTGTCGGAGTCGGTGTCGAGGTAGTCGGGCCGACCGTCCATGTCGGTGTCGCGCTCTTCGGTGCGACCCTCGATGGCGTCGGAGATGCCGTCGCGGTCCATGTCGCCGCAGCCGGGGCCCGCGTCGATGGGGGGCGCGTCCGACGACGTGATGTCAGACGTCACCGCGCCGTCGGTGGGGGTGGCGGCATCGGGCGTCGAGAAGGGCCGCGCGGGCTCCGACGAACAGCCGATGACGATCGCTGCGGTGAGCCACGAGAACGGTCTGCGAAGTGAGCGCATATCCGCGATGAAACGACCTTCACCCCGTCGGCGTCAACAGTTGAACCGGTAGCGCGGGCGCCGTTGCGCGTGATAGTGCGTCGGCGCCATGACGAGCACGAGCGCGAGCGACTTTCCCGACCGATACGATCCCTCGACAGCCGAGTCGCGGTGGTACCCCCGCTGGCTCGATGCGGGCGTCTTCAAGCCCGACCTCACGGCCGCCCGCGCGGGCGCGAAGCCGTATGTCGTGATGATGCCGCCGCCCAACGTGACGGGCTCGCTGCACATGGGCCACGCCCTCTTCGTCACGCTGCAAGACGTGCTCACGCGCACCCACCGCATGCGCGGCGAGCCCGCCCTGTGGCTGCCGGGCGTCGACCACGCGGGCATCGCCACGCAGGCCGTGGTCGAGCGCGAGCTCAAGCGCCACGAGGGTAGGAGCCGCCACGACCTCGGCCGCGAAGCGTTTCTCGCGCGCGTGTGGGAGTGGAAGCGCAAGAACGGCGATCGCATCGTGGAGCAGCTCAAGGCCATGGGCGCGTCGGCCGACTGGTCGCGCGAGCGCTTCACCATGGACGAGACCTGCAACCGCGCCGTGGTCGAGGCCTTCGTGCGCTTCTGGGAGCAGGGGCTCGTGTACCGCGGCGAGCGGCTCATTCACTGGGACCCGCAGCTCCTCACGTCGCTCTCCGACGAAGAGGTCGACTACGAGGAGAAAGACGGCGAGCTGTGGCGCTTCGCCTACGCCGTGAAGGGATTGGAGGGCGTCGAGATCGTGGTGGCCACCACGCGCCCCGAGACGATGCTCGGCGACGTGGCCGTGGCCGTGCACCCCGACGATGTGCGCTACCAGCAGCTCGTGGGCAGAGAGCTCGTTCACCCGTTCTTTCCCGAGCGCCGCGTGGTGGTGATCGCGGATACCTACGTCGACAAGGAGTTCGGTACGGGCGCCGTGAAGGTGACGCCCGCGCACGACCCCAACGACTTCGAAATGGGTCGGCGCCACGCGCTCCCGATGATCAACATCTTCACCCTCGAGGCGCGCATCAACGCCGAGGGCGGCACCTTCGCGGGCATGGAGCGCTACGAGGCGCGCAAGGCCGTGAAGAAGGCCCTCGAGGCCCTCGGGCTCGAGCGCGGCGCCGACAAGATCAAGCACAACGTGTCGGTGAGCCAGCGCTCCGGTGCGGTCATCGAGCCGATGCTCAGCCGGCAGTTCTTCATGAAGACGCAGGGCTTCGCCGACGAGGCCCTCAAGATCGTTGACGGCGACAGCCCCGAGACGCGCATTCTGCCCGAGCACTGGAAGAAGACCTGGGATCACTTCATGGTCAACAACCGCGACTGGTGCGTGTCGCGGCAGCTCTGGTGGGGCCACCGCATCCCCGTCTATTACGACCTCTCGAAGCTCGACGCGGTGATCGCCGAAGACGCCGCGCGCAAGGGCCGCGAGACCGAGGCCACCGCCGCGCGCGACCGCGGCCTCACGGGCAAGGAGCTGCTCGCGGTGGCGCTGCGCACCGTCGACGACGAGCTCGTGATGGCGCACCTCGCGAGGGCGAGCCGCGACAACCTCGAGGCGCAAGACCCTGCGCGGTACGCGCAAGAAGACGACGTGCTCGACACGTGGTTCAGCTCGGGCCTGTGGCCCTTCTCGACGCTCGGCTGGCCCGAGAAGACCGAAGACCTCGAGCTCTTCTACCCGGGCGCGGTGCTCGAGACCGGCAGCGACATTCTGTTCTTCTGGGTGGCGCGCATGGTGTGGTTCGGCAAGCACCTCATGGGGGCGACGCCCTTCCGCGATGTGTTTCTGCACGCCATCGTGCGCGACGCCAACGGCAAGAAGATGTCGAAGAGCGAGGGCAACGCCGTCGACCCGCTCGACGTGATGGCGGGCATCACGCTGCCCGCGCTCATCGAGAAGACCAAGACGTACCCCGTGCCCGAGAAGAAGCTCGCGGCGGTGCTCAAGGGGCTCGAGAAGGAGTTCCCCGAAGGCATCCCCGCGGCGGGCGCCGACGGGCTGCGCTTCACCCTCGCGGCGCTCTCGTCGTGGGGCCGCGACGTGAAGCTCTCGATCCCCCGCGCCGCGGGCTACCGCGCCTTTCTCAACAAGATCTGGAACGCCACGCGCTTCGTGATCGTGAAGGGCGGCACCGACCCCATTCCGTCGCTCGACGCGGTGAAGGCCGACCTCGGCGTGGCCGAGCGGTACATCCTCTCGCGCCTGCAGCGCACCGTCGGCGAGGTGAGCCGCGCCATCGACGAGTATCGCTTCGACGCGATGGCCAACGCCATCTACGCGTTCTTCTGGACCGAGTTCTGCGACGTGTTCGTCGAGCTCGCCAAGTCGGTGCTCGAGGGCACCGACGACCGCGCCCGCCAGGCCACGCGCGCCACGCTGGTGCACGTGCTCGACACGTCGATGCGCTTGCTCCACCCGGTGTGCCCGTTTCTCACCGAAGAGATCTGGCAGCTCTTGCCGCAGCGCGACGAGCGCTGGCCCGGTGTGGCCTTCTGCGCGGTGGCGCCGTGGCCCACCGTGAACGAGAGCCTCGTCGACGAGGGCGCCGAGCGCGAGATCGGGCTCCTCAGCGACGTGGCCTCGCTCGTGCGCAACGTGCGCCAGGAGTCGGGGCTGCCGCCGCGCAAGGGCGTGGCCGTCGACGTGGTGTGCGCGCTCGAATCGACGCGCGTCACGCTCGAGGGCGTGCGCGCGCCGCTCGTGCGCTACGCGGTCATCGAGACGCTGCGCGTGGTGATGCGCGAGGGCTACGTGGCGCCCAACCTCTCGGGCGCCCACGCCACGGGCGACCTCGAGGTGGTGGTTCACCTCGAAGGGCTCATCGACCCCGCCAAGGAGCGCGAGCGCATGGTGCGCGAGGTGGCGCGGGCCGAGAAAGACCTCGCGGGCCTCGTGAAGCGCTTCGCCAGCGCCGACTTCGCCGCGCGCGCCCCCGCCGAGGTGGTGGAGCAGGGCAAGAAGGACATCGCGGCCCTCGAAGAGAAGCTCTTGCGACTGCGCGGAGCGTCCGCGCGCCTCGGGTGATCGCAGCGGGCAGATGGCCGATCGGGCTCAGCGCTCGGTCGGCGGTCGGCCCATGCGTCGGAGCTTCTCGAGGAAGGTGGTGCGGTTGAGCCCGAGCAGCGCGGCGGCGCGGTGCTTGTTGCCGTTCGAACGATCCAGGGCCTGGGTGAGAAACTTCAGGTTGATCTGGTCGACGTAGAGGCGCAGGTCGCAGCCCCCGTCGGGCAGGTCGGGGGCCCCCGCGAGGCCGTTGCCGCCGTCGATGGGGGCGGCGAGGCCCTCGGGCGGCAGCGAGAGGATGGACTCGGGCATCGTCGAGGCGCTCTCGCGCGCCGCGGAGGGGCTCTCGGGCGACAGCGAGGCGATGGACGCGGGCGTCGTGGAGGCGCCCTCGACGGCGGTCGGCTCGCGGAAGGGCATGAGCGCGGGCGGCAGGTCGGCGAGGGTGATCTGCCCCGTGCGCTTCATGATCACCATGTGCACGATGAGGTTCTCGAGCTCGCGGATGTTGCCGGGCCACGCGTGCTGTCGAAACGTGTGCATCACGTCGTGG
>CANMAT010000190.1 GCA_947494865.1 Deltaproteobacteria bacterium | reverse complement strand
TCCGAGACTCATCTCCGCGTGCGCGCCGTATCGCTCCTGGTGGCCGCCTCGGCGCTCGCGACCGCGGGCCTCGCGCCGCGCCCCGGCGCCGCGTCGGCGGACCCGGCAACGCGCCTCGCCGCGGCGATGGAGCGCGCCACAGGGCTCCACATCGAGCGCGTGGTCTTCGAATCGCGCGGTTCGCTCGGGTGGGGCGACGCGCTCGCGGGTCGCACGGTGCTCCTCGCGGCCTCGGCGCGCATCGGGGCGCCGCGGGACGTGTGGCGCGCGCGCGTGCGCGTCACCCCGCAGGGGCGGCTGCTGTCGCTGCGCGGCCCGGCGAACCTCACGCAGAGCCCCCTCGGCGATGACGGGCCGCTCGTGGTGACCCCGCAGGGGCCCGTGCGCGTGGCCTTCGCGACGCGCGCGTTCGGCCAGGTGCAGAGCGCGGCGGTCCTCGACCCGTCGTCCCCGTCGACGGCGCGCATCGCCGCGCGGCGCGGCGTCACGAACCTCCTCGACGCGCTCTCGTGGCGGGGCGTCGAGCGGTGGGACGTTCGCCTCGAGCGGCCGCACGGCGACGTGGCGCTCGCGTTCGAGGGGGGCTCCCTCGTGCTGCGCGCCGGCGGCGACACGTGGCGCGCAGACCCGTCGCGGGCAACGGTGACGCCCGCCGCGGGCGCCTCGCTCGTGCGGCAGCGCGACGTCGAGAAGCCCCTGGTGCACTGGGCGGTCGACACCGTGCGCGGGCTGTGGTGGGTGGGTCCGGTGCCCATCGCGTGGCTCGAGCAGCGGGTCTTCGGCCTGCGCGACACGGCGCGTCGCTACGCGTACCGATGGTTCGGATCGCGCCCCGACGATGGCAGCCGCACGGTGGCCGATGCGACCCGCGTGGCGCGCGGCGAGCCCGCGCCCGAGGGGCGAGAGATCGTCACGGAGCGCCGCGCAGATGATGCCCGCTGGCCGCCCGAAGACATCGCGCCGCCGCTCGCGCGCTCTCACGGCCGCGAGCGGGGAGAGGGCGTGTGGGTCGACGCCGCGCCCCCGTGGCTGCGTCGTCATGAGGGCGCGCCTCCGGCGTTCTATCGCACCTGGATACGCCTCGACACGGAGCGCCCCTACGCGCGCGTCGTGCTCCTCGCGATGGACCTCCGTCAGCTGCAGCTCTCGATGCAAGCGGGGGTCGAAGACCCGGTGCCCCTCGTAGGTCCCCGCGGTGACGGCCGCGTGCCGCGCGACCCCGCGGTTCTCTCGCGCCTCGTAGGCGCATTCAACGGCGCGTTCAAGACCGAGCACGGCGAGTACGGCATGGTTGTCGACCGCCGCGTGCTCCTCCCGCCGAGGCCCCGCGCCGCCACGGTGGCCACGCTCGACGACGGCCGCGTCGCCATGGGCACCTGGGACGCCGTGCGCGCCCTCCCCGCCTCGCTGCTCTCGCTGCGGCAGAACCTCGACCCGCTCCTCGCCGACGGCGTCGAGAACCCCGCGCGGCGCTCGCAGTGGGGCTTCGTCCTCGGCGGCATCGAGACCATGCCCACCTCGCGCTCGGGCCTCTGCATCGACCCGCACGGAGCGGCGTTCTACGTGTGGGGCGACGAGAGCACCGGGCGCATGCTCGGCCGCGCGATGCGCCTCGCGGGCTGCACCTACGGCATGCACCTCGACATGAACCCGGGGCACACCGCGTTTCACTTTCTCCGCGTCGACGACGACGCCGCGCGGCAACGGCAGCACCAGGCGCTCGCCGCGGGCATGCGTGTCGGCGGCGAGCGCTTCATCTCGTACTCCCCCAAAGACTTCTTCTACCTCACGCTGCGCCCCCTGCGGCCGCGCGGCGTCGACGGCCCCGCGTGGGAGCCTGAGGCGCGCCAGCCCGCGCCGCCCTGGATGCCCGCGGTCTTCACCTCGCGCCAGGGCGCCCTCACGCTCACCTCGGCCACGCTCGACCGCGTTACGATGCGGCTGCGCGCGGGCCGCCGCGAGCCCGTCGCGCGCGCGCTCCTCGCTCGCTTCGACACGCTCGTCGCCCCCGCGGGCGTCGAGGTGCTGGGCGCCCTCGAGCTCGGCGCGTCGCCGTCGCGCGGGCTCGCCGTCGAGGGGCAGACCCTCGTTCCCTTCGCCGCGCGACCGGGCGCGGCGCGTTTCGAACTCACCGCAGGGGGTCCCGCCATCACCGTCGCTCCCTCGACCGCCGCGGGCGACGTCGTCGAGGGTACGCTCCTGGTCGAGCGGGGCGCCCCGTTGCCCGCGGGCGACCTCACGAGCCGCGCCCGCACCGCGCTGGCCCTCACGCGTGACGGGAGGCTCATCACGGCCCACGGGGTCTCGACGCTGGCCGACCTCGCGC
Source organism: Deltaproteobacteria bacterium (assembly GCA_947494865.1). Lineage (GTDB taxonomy): Bacteria > Myxococcota_A > Polyangia > Polyangiales > CAISKJ01. Next base: position 4,603 of record CANMAT010000190.1, on the reverse strand, counting down.
GGGCCCTCGTCGAGGCCGGCGCCGAGACGGCGCTCTGGGTCGAGCCCAGCGACGCGCCCGCGCACTGGGGCGATGGTGTCCTCGACGCCTACCCATCGTCAGCGCTCTTCGTCCTGTCGGGCCCGGCGCCCGTGCCGGTCGCGCGCCTCGAGCCTATCCTCGCGGCGGCGAGGCCCGCGACGACGGCGGTTGCACAGCCGCCCGCGCCTCGATAGAACCCGCACCTCACAGCGAAGGAGCGGCGCGATGGCAACGAAGGTCGAAGAGGTTCAGCGGCGCATCGAGGAGATCCTCGCGGCAGCGGGCTATCCCCACGTGATCGAGGGCGGGCGCGCGCGCGTCGAGCGAGGCTCGTCGGCGGTGTTCATCTCCGCCCACGAGTGGCAGGAGCGCTTCGTGATGATCGAGCTCCTGAGCCCCGTGCTCGACGGCGTGGCGCAGAGCGAGGGGCTCATGCAGAAGGTCAACGCCCTCAACGAGAAGCTCTATTTCGGCAAGGTGTACTGGCGCAGCGACGAGGTGTGGCTCGCCCACAACCTCCTCGGCGACCACCTCGACAGCGACGAGCTCATCGCGTCGGTGGGCATGCTCGCCGTGGTGGCCGACCGCATCGACGACGAGCTCCAGAAGCGCTTCGGCGGGCGACGGTGGCGCGACGCAGCCTCGCCCGCGAAGTAAGGCCTCGCAGACCCTCCGAGGCGCCCTCAGGCCGCGACGCGGTTACGCCCGTCGCGCTTGGCCTGGTAGAGCTTCGCGTCGGCCACGCGGATGAACTCCTCGGCGGTGCGAATGCCCGGGCTCCACTGGGCGACGCCGAGCGAAATGGTCACCGTAATGTGCTGGTTGTCGAACACGAAGTCGTGGTCGGCAACCAGCGCGCGGAGCTCTTGCGCGAGCGTCACGACGCCCTGAGCGTTCGTCTCCGGCAGCAGCAGCGCGAACTCCTCGCCGCCGTAGCGGCCGAAGACCTCGCCGCGGCGGATGCGCCCTCGCACGAGGCCCGCCACGTCGCGCAGAACGTGGTCGCCGGCGAGGTGGCCGTACGTGTCGTTCACGTTCTTGAAGTGGTCGATGTCGAACATGATGAGCCCGAGGGGACGGCCGTGGCGCGCCGAGCGGTTCAGCTCGTTGTCGAGCTGCTCGAGCAGGTGCCGCTTGTTGTGGGCCTGCGTGAGCCCGTCGGTCACCATCATCTGCGAGATCGTAGACATGAACTCTGCCTCGAGGTCTTCACCCGAGAGGTACTTGAGAATCACGTCGCCGATCTTGATACGGTCGCCGTTGCGGAGCGGCGTCTCCTTCGTCGTGTGGTCGTTGACGTAGGTGCCGTTGGTGCTGTTGTTGTCGATCAGCCACCACACGTTCTCGCGCCGCGCGAGGCGCGCGTGGTGCCGAGACACGGAGTCGTAGTCGAGCACCACCGCGTTGCCTACATCGCGGCCGATGGTGAGCTCGAGAAGGGGGCCGTCGAGAGGTACGCGCTTGCCCAGGGGCCCTCGGCCCTCGCGGGTGTAGATCACCACGAGGCAGTCTGAGCCTCCCCCCACAGGGCGCTCGATGCCGCCGCGGATCACCTGCGTGCGTGCTTGCCAGTTCGGCTCGGCGTCTAGTAGATCGGTTGGTTCTTTCGGATTCGCCATCGACCGTTCTGAGCGAGCGCACGGTATCGGGCATCGCACGCGAGCGTCAAGCATCGCCTCCGGCGCGCGCTACGTTCTCGCGGTGCGCGTAGGGGCGACGCGCACCGTACGAGACGTGTGCGACGATGGAGTACAATGAACAGCGTGAACACTTCAAAGAAGGTGGCGGCGTGATGGACGCTCCTGCGTGTGAGGCGCTCGTCGCCGGGGTGCGCTTCGACGCGAGCGGGCTCGTGCCCGCCGTCGCGCAAGACGCGCTCACCGGCGAGGTGCGCATGGTGGCGTTCATGTCGCGCGAGGCGCTCTCGCTCACGCTCTCGACGGGCGTCGCGCACTTTCACTCGCGCTCGCGGGGCGCCCTCTGGAAGAAGGGCGAGTCCAGCGGCAACACCCTCGCCGTGCGCCGCGTGATGCTCGACTGCGACGGCGACTGCGTGCTGCTGCTCGTCGACCCCGCGGGGCCCACGTGCCACACGGGCGCTCCCTCGTGCTTCGCCCGCGAGGCCACCGCCGCGGGGTGGAGCCCCGCCGCCCCCACGCCCACCGCCGCGAGCGAGCTGTCGGCCACCATCGAGGCGCGCCGCGACGGGGGCGCCGCGCAGCGATCGTACACGCGTACGCTCCTCGACCAGGGGGCCGACGCGATCGGCGCCAAGCTCCGCGAAGAGGCCGACGAGCTGGCGCGCGCGACCGCGTCGGAGACCCCGGCGCGGGTCGCGTCCGAGGCCGGCGACGTGGTCTATCACCTCATGGTGGCGCTCGCGTCGCGCGGGGTCTCGTGGCGCGCGGTGCTCGCCGAGCTGGCGCGCCGCGCGGGGCGCTCGGGCCTCGACGAGAAGGCCTCGCGCCGCGGGTGAACTCGCGCGCGCGGCCGCCGGGAATGTTCGCGTTTGCCAGCACCATCGGCTAACTTGTCGCCCCCTCCTGGAGCTCTACCATGGCGCGGATGCTCTCCCTCGCGATCGAACCCTCGGATGTGCTACTCGGGCTGTTGCGCCTGCGCGCGTCGTCCGAGTCCGGTCGCTGGCCGCGCGGCGTCTCGGCGCGCTTCAGGGCCGCGAGCGAGCGCGAGTTCGTGCGCCTCGAGCCTTGCGTGCGCGCGATCGGCGTGTGCTACGCATCGCTCGAAGAGCGCAGCGTCGCCGAGCTCGACCGACGCCCCCAGTCGCGCTTCGCCGACGTCGACGGCGCGCTGCACCTCGCGGCCTGCTCCATCGAGATCGGCGTCGACCTCGACCACCTGCGCATGGCCGTCGACCGCGGCGACCCTGAGGTGCACGACAGCGCGGCCTCCCTCGCCGACGCGCTGCGCAGCGTGCTCTGGTACGCGGTGCACTCCGACCTGCTCGTGTGCCCGCTCGCGCACCTCGGGGGCGCCGACGTCGGCCCCGACCGCGCCCTGGTCTTCGTCGACGCGTACCTGTCGGGCGCGTGGCCCAACGCGCGCCAGCCCGACCCGCCGCTCCCCAACGAGCCGCACGGCGCCGACAGCGCGCGCGCTCCGCCCGCCCTCGACGACCGCGCGCCGCTGCCCTTCACCGAGTCGACCGCGGTGTTCAAGCAGTCGCCGTCGCAAGGCGCGCCGGGCCTCCACGACCAGCCTCCGCTCGAGATCGTAGGCGACGAGCTCACCGCGCCCGCCGACGTGCTCGGCGCCGACGGGCGCGCGCACCTCGCGGCCGCCTACCTCGACGCCCTCGACGCCCTCGACGCCGACGACGCCTACTCGCGCAGCATGCACCCGCGCCTGCACGGAGATCAGTACACCATCCCCGGTCGCGCGCTCCCCGACGTGCTCCCGCCCGACGCGCTGTTCTTCCTCGACGAGTCGGGCGCGCCGTGGCCGTGCAACGCGCGCCAACTCAGCGCGGCCCGCGCGATGCTCATCGTTCGCACGCCCGCGCCCGGCGCCGACGCCCGCCAGAGCGCCGCTGCGCGCGCGTGGATCGAGCGCGTCGAGCGGGGCTTCGCCGAGTTGCGGCAGCGACTTTCCCCGTAGGCCACTGGGGCGTTACGCTCCGCCGATGTCGCGCCTCCGCATGCTCGCAGCTCCGTGCCTCGCGGCCGTCCTCGCGCTCGCCTCGCCCGCGCGCGCCACCACCACGCGCCCCGTCACCGTCGCCGAGCTCACGCGCGCCTCCGACGACGTGATCGTAGGCACCGTGCGCCGCTCGTCGAGCCGATGGGAGGGCGGGTTCATCGTCACCGACCACGAGGTCGAGGTCGTGGGCGCCCTCAAGGGCCGACTCCCCGCGCGCGCCACCGTGCTCGTGCGCGTCGCGGGCGGCGTCGTGGGGCGCATCGCGCAGGCCATCCCGGGCGCTCCCTCCCTCGACGACGGCCGCACCTATGTGCTCTTTCTCGCGGGCGGCATCTCGTCGGCGCGCTACCTCGCGCACATGACCGCGGCTGTTGTGCCCGTCTCGGCCGACGCCGCGGGGCACGCCGTCGCGGGCGTCCCCAGCTCGCTGGTGATGGCCCCCGCGAGCGCCTCCCCCGCAGGCCACGCGCCCGCCCCGGTCGAGCTCGACGCCGTAACCCGCGCGGTGCGCTCGGTGGCGCCGTGAGGTTCGTCGCGGTCGGTCTCGCGGCGCTCGCGGCCGCGCTCGACGCGGGCGCCTACTGCCGCTCGACCACGTCGCGGCAGCGCTCCACGGCGCTCGGCGAGTGCGTGCGCACGGGCATCCCCCTCGGGTGGCGCTCGCGGTGTACGGGCTTCTCCGTCTACCGCGCGGGCGTGCCCGCCGAGGTCGGCGAGGCCGCGTTCAGCCGCCTCGCGCTCACGTCGACCGCGGCGTGGGCGCGCGTCCCTTGCGATCAAGACGGGCTCGGGCAGCAGTACTTTCGCGTGATCGCCAACCTGCCCACCTGGCAGCTCTCGGGCTACAGCGCCCAGGGGCAGAACGCGAACACCCTCTCGTTTCGCCACATCTGGAACGACAACGCCATTCATCGCCCCGGCG
>CANMAT010000189.1 GCA_947494865.1 Deltaproteobacteria bacterium | reverse complement strand
GGTGTCGAGCGCGCCCAGCGCGACGTTGCTCCGCAGCGGAGAGAGATGACCCGCTGGAGCCGCGCCATCAACCGCGGATGGATCACCCGATCGAAGGACTTGCTCAGCACCCGCGCGGCCCCCTCGTCGAGGCGCGCTGCGTGGGAGAGGACCATGGGTGAGGTCGCAGCCGGGGCCTCGACGCGAACGAGCGGGGGGCCCCTTTCGAAAGACTACGGCGCCGTAGTCTTCGGCGCCGCGCTACTCGGCGAGCACCGCCGCGCCCCACGGGCCCAGCGTGACCGTCACCGCGCCGCCCGTCACGCGCGCCGCCGCGCCCCCGAGGCGGTCGCGGAGCATGGCCCCTTCGGCGAGGGGAAAGCCCCCCGGCAGTCGCACCGTCACGCTCCGCGGCGCGGTCGCGCGCGACAGGCCCACGAGCGCCGCGCGCCCCTCGAACACGCGCGCGAACACCAGCGTCTCTTCCGTGGCCGCGAGCGACACGTAGGTGCCCCGCCGCAGCGCCGCCAGCTCGCGCCGCGCGGTGCCCAGCGCGCGCACGTGCGTGAGCGTGGCCTGCTCGTCGGCCGAGAGCATCGCGCCGTCGCGCCACATGCGTCGGTTGTTGGGGTCGGCCCCGCCCCAGTCGCCGTACTCGTCGCCGTAGTACATCAACGGCGCGCCGGGGATGGTGAGCACCCAGCTCATCGCGAGGCGGTGCCGCGCGTAGGCCTCGGGGTCGCGCGGGGCCTCGGCGACGGCGTCCCACTGGCGACCGGGAACGCTCGGGTCGAGCCCCGGCCCCTGCCCCCGGTAGCTCGCCAGCGTGGTGAAGCGCGCCGTGTCGTGGCTGCCCACGTACGGCGTCATCACAGCGCCCGCGGGGTATTGCGTCTGGCTCTGCTGCGTCCAGTAGTCGGCGTGCAGCATGCCGCGCGCGTCGCTCGAGAAGGTGCGGTACGGCACCGCGTGGTAGAGCACGAAGTCGGCCTGCCCATCGAGGGCGCGGGGGCCCACGTAGCGCGAGATGGTGTCGTACTCGCTGCGGTTGCAGGTGAGCCCGCAGTCGTTCCACCCCATGGCCGTCTCGCCGGTGAGAAACACGCGCTCGCCGGTGGCTTCGAAGTCGTCGTGGAGGCGCGCGCGGAGGTTGTACACCGCGATGTCTTCGACGTGCTTCACCGCGTCGACGCGCAGGCCGTCGAAGTCGAAGCGGTCGACCCAGAAGGCCGCGTCGTCGGCGAGCTGCTCGGACACCGCCGGGATCGCCCAGTTTACGTCGGGGAGGTAGCTCGTGAAGAGGCAGTCGAGGCGCCGCCCCGTCCAGTCGCAGCCGTCGGTGCCGCACACGCAGCCTGTGCGAAACCACTCGGGGTGGTCGCGAAAATACTCGTGGTCGCGGTGCACGTGGTTCACCACGAAGTCTTGGAGCACGCGAATGCCGTGGGCGTGCGCCTCGGTGATCATCGCGCGCAGCGGGGCCTCGCCGCCGAGCCGGGCCTCCACCTCGCGGGCGCGCACGGGCCAGTAGCCGTGATAGCCCATCACCCGGTGCACGCCGTCGGAGGCGAGGTACGCGCCCTCGGCGTTGCGGTTCACCGGCGCGAGCCAGATCGCGCGCACCCCGAGGCGGTCGAGCGTGCCGTCGGCGATGCGCGCGCGCAGCCCCGCGAAGTCGCCGCCCTGGTAGTCGGCGCGCGCGTCGACGCCGGCGGTGCGCGCGGGGTCGTTGGTGCGGTCGCCGTTGGCGAAGCGATCGACCATGGCCATGTAGATCGTCGCGCCCTGCCAGGTGAAGGCCTCGGCCTCGACCCAGAACACCAGCCGCAGCGGCGCCGCGGCGCGCCCGAGGCGGTCGCTCGCCTCGACGGTGACGGTGTACTTGCCGTCGGCGAGGCCCGTCGCTTCGAAGCCCACGCGCCCCGTGGCCACGTCGTACGTCAAGCCCGTGAGCGCGCGCGTGGTGGCGTCGCGGCGCAGCGTGGCGCGCACCGTGGGGGCGTCGATGTCGGTGCCGTCGAGGCCGCGTGAGAGCGTCACCGCGGCGCGGTAGCGGCCGTCGCCCATCGCGGGGCGGGTGACGTTGCCTGTCACGAGGGTGAGCGAGGGGTTGCGGCAGTCGCGCACGAGGGCGGCGGAGTTCTCGACGCCGTCGAGGTACTTGCGGCGCGCGCCGTCGGGGTCGAGCTCCCACGCGCCGTCGATGAGGAGCTTGTAGGCGTGCAGGCCCGGCGCGAGCGCCACGTCGACGGAGTACCCGCCGCGCCCGTCGGCGCGCATCGCGACGCCGGGGTTGGCGAAGGCGTTCCACTCGCCGGTGACCTCGACGCGCGACACCGCGCGCCCCGCGGGGGGCTGGTAGCGAAACGTCACCGGGCAGCGCAGCCCCGCGTCGGGCGCGTCGGCGACGACGTCGGGCGCGGTGACATCGGGCGCGGTGACATCGGGCGCGGTGACATCGGGCGCGTCGAAGGGCGCGTCGGGCGACGGCGCGTCGAGCGATGACGTATCGGGCGACGGCGCGTCGCGGGGCGCGTCGCGCGCGACGTCGGGCTGCTTCACGTCGTCGAGCGACGCGTCGGGCGACGGTTCGAAGGTGCGCGCCGTGGTGGTGCAGCCGAGGGCGACGAGCGACAGTGCGAGGCCGATGCGAGCGCGCATGGTTGGGGGCGCGAGTCTGCCACAACAGGCCCCGCCCGCGGGGCGTCGCCGCGATCAGCCGACGGGGTCGCCGCCCGCTTCGAAGCGCCCGATGGCGGCGCCGCGGTCGTGGAGGTTCACGTGCGAGAGCGCGCGAACGCGGGGGAGCTCGCGCATGAAGTCGGCCTGCGCGTCGACGGCCACGCCGCGGTGGCGCAGCGCGGCGCGGGCGAGCGCGACGGCGGCGGCGCGGTCTTCTTCGCGGCGCAGCACGGCCAGCGCGAACTCGAAGGCCATCGGCGTGAGCGCCATGGCGCACAGGGCCGTGAGGGCCGCGCCGCGCGCGGGGGCGGCGCCGTGGTCGATCACCGCGAAGAGCGCGTGCTGGTACGCGGGGTCGGCGGTGAGGGCCCAGCCCGCCTCGCAGATCGCCACGTAGAGCGTGTCGTGCGCGCGGTGGCGGGCGAACAGACGCGCCGCGCAGCGCTCGGCGTCGGGCACCGCCAGGAGCGGCAGCGCGCGCACCTCGGCGGCCGACCCCGCGTCGGCGCGCGCGATCACCAGGGCGGCGGCGCGGGCGCGCTCGGTCGCGTCGAGGTCGTCGAAGTGACGGCGCGCGTAGCCCTCGAGCGCGGCCTGCCCCTGCGCGTCGTACTGCTGAACAAAGGCTTGCCATGCGGCAGACATCGTCGGTGCTCTCGCTCGGTGTGGGCGCGGCGCGTCAGGGCCGCGGCGGGGGGTTGGGGATCACTTCGAAGTTGAGGCCCGTGACGCGGCCGTCGACGAGGCCCGCGTTCACCTCGGGGAGCTCGTAGTTCTTGTAGATGAACCCGCCGCCCTCGGCGGCGCGCTGCTGCGTCTGCACGGCCGTCACGTCGCCGCTGAGGCCCCGCGCGTACTTGTTCGACAGGCCGCCCCAGAACTGCTCGCCCATGCCGTTCTCGCGGGTGAAGGCGCCGTTGAGCTCGCTCCAGTTGTCGACCACGCGGCCGCCGGGGGTGGTCTCGAGCGTGTTGGCGCCGCGCGCGCGGGCGAGGCTCGCGGCGGTCTCCTTGTCGCCCGACCAGAGGTAGCCGCGGTCGCGCGCGGTGCTCACGTCGAGGCGGTCGATGACGGCCCGCGGGTCGCCGCGCTCGACGTGGGGGCGCAAGATGGCCCGCGCCTCGTCGATGCGGCCGCGCTCGGCGAGGCGCGTGATGGCCGCGCGGTCGCGGGCCACGGCGCGCGCGGGGTCGACCTTGTTGAGCCCCTCGCGCACCCGCGCGCTGCGCGCCATGCGCGGCATCGCGAGCACCATGCCCATGCCCGCGACGCCCTGAAAGAGGTCGCGGTAGCCGGGGCCGAGCATGTCGCCGACGGCGCCGAGCGCCTCCATGCCGAGCATCGTGGCGCCGGTGATGGCCGCGAACGACGCGAAGGCCGCCACGCCCGCCGCGGCGGCGAGCACGCCCGCGCCGATGAGGGCCGCGAAGCCCAGCACCTCGAGGCCCGTTTCGAACCAGCTCTCGAGGTCGAAGACGAAGTTGGTGCGCTCCGTGGGCCCGCCGATGATCACATCGGGCGACGAGGTCTTGAGGTGCGCGCCGCAGACCATCTTGGCCTTGAGGCGCGACTGGGGCATGTCGTTGGTGCGCACCGAGCGAGAGCCCTCGGCGATGAGCACCGGCGCGTAGAGGGGAAAGTGATTGAGAGGCAGCCCCGTGCAGCCCGCGGCGAAGTCGACCGACGCGCGCGCCGCCGCGAGGTCGTTGATGTACACGTCGAGGGAGCCCACGGCGATGAGCCCCGTGGTGGGCTCCGGGAGCTTGAAGATGGTGGTGAGCCCGCGAATGATCTGACCGCCCGCGAGGCCGCCGCCCGCGACGGCCCCCGCGATGATCACCGCGGCGGCGCCCCCCGTGGCGGCCGTGGCCGCGACGACGGCGACGCCCACCGCGACGCCCACGAGGGCGCCGGCGACCATGCCGAGGAGCCCTAAGCCGTGGGCGATCTCGTCGGTCTGACGCGCTGCGGGTTCTTCGTCCATGCGGCGCGTCTCAGGCGGGGCGCAGCGGCGGAAACGGCGGCGCCTCGGGGAGCGGCCGGAGCCGCAGGCTGTTCATCACCGAGCGCCACACGGGGTCGAGGTGCGCGAGGTCGTCGGGGTGCGCGGTGAGCGTGCAGATGAGCACCGTGGGCCCGCGGTCGATGTACACCTGCCGCAAGAGGAGCTCGGTGCCCTGGTTGCTCCAGGTGAACTCCATCCACGCGGCGGGCCACTCGCCGAAGGCGAACGCGTCGGCGTGGCGGAGCTTGAACCCCGGCAGCGACTCGCGGCACTGCGCCTGCTGCCGCGCAACGTACGCATCGAACGCGGTGCCGCCCCGCGTGGGGTCGCGCGTGATGACAAAGCTCGCGTCGCGGCGCCCCTCGGCCCCGGGGATCTTGAACACGCTGAGCGACTGGTCGCTCCACCCGTCGGGCACCGTGAGATCTGCCTCTTGAATTCGATAGTCGCCCATTCGCTCGCCGCCTCGCCGCGCGCAGTCTCAGGCCTCGCCCGAAGCCTCGTCAATCTTCGAGTGCGCGCGTCGAAAACGGCTACCCTCGCGCCCCCCTCGACGCACCATCACCCCCGCACCGACACCCTCCGATGACACCCTTCGACCTCGCCAGCCTCGTCGCGCCGCTCTCGGTCTCTGATTTCGTCAAGCGCCACTGGGAGCGCCGCGCCCTCTACGCCCCGGGCGACGGCGCGCGCTTCGCGGGCCTCTTCGACCGGGCGCGCCTGCTCTCCGCCGCGGAGGCGCCGTCGGGCCCCCACGCCGACGACCCGCGGCGCCTCAAGGCGGGCTTCCGCGACGCGCGCGGCGAGCACGCCGAGCTGGCCATTCACGCCGCGCAGGTGGAGCCCCTCGTGGCCGCGGGCATGACGGTTCAGATCGAGTGGCTCCACGAGAGCGACGAGGGCGTCGCGGCCTTCGCCGACGCGATGCGCGCCTCCCTCGCGGTGCCCGTCGAGCTCGACGTCGCCGCGTTTCTGTCTCCCCCGGGCTCGGGCTACGGGCTGCACTTCGACACCACGTCGATGTTCATTCTTCAGCTCGCGGGCACCAAGCGCTGGCACTACGCGCGCACGCCCTCCGTCGAGCGCCCGCTCACCAACGTGATCCCCGACGCGGCCGCGCGCGCCGCGGGCATCCACGGGTACAACGAGACCGACCTCGTGGCGCAAGACCTCTCGCCCGGCGACGTGCTCTACCTCCCCGCCGGCGCGTGGCACCACGTGAAGGCCGCCACCGAGTCGCTCCACGTGTGCCTCACGCTGCGCCCGGTGAACGTGCTCGACCTCGCGCGCGGGGCGCTCCTCGACGACCTGCTCTCCGACGTCGACGGCCGCGCACTGCCCCCGCGCCCGGGCCCGCTGCGCACCGACCCCGACGGTCGCGCACGGGGGGAGGCCTTCTTCGCCGCGCGCCTCGAGCGCCTCCGCGCCGCCGTCGCGCGCCTCACGCCCGCGGGCCTCTACGACGCGTGGGTCGCGCGCCACGCCGAAGAGGCTCCGCCGCCCATCGAGCGCGACACCGTGCTCACGCGCGAGGTCGACCTCGCGTGGCGCCGCGCCAAGGACGACGACGGCGAGGCCGTGCTGGTGGTCACGCACGGCGACGAGGTGCTCGCCACGCTCTCGGCGCACGCCGAGGTGTTCGTTCGAAAGCTCTCTACGGCGAAGCGCTTTCGCGCGAGCGACGCAGCCGCGTGGGAGCCCGCGATCCCCTGGGACGACGTCGCGATGCTCCTCGGCGAGTTCGCGGCGCTCGGGGTGCTCACCCGCGCTTGACGTACGCGGGGCACTCCCGGCAAATGCGCGCCGCCACGGGTGGATAGGTGGATAGGGCCTCCAATGAAGCCAGTCGTCAAGCCCGCTCCGGCGCCACTACAGCATCACCGCGCGTAGTGCATGTTCTGTGCACCCTCGCGGTACGACTCCCCCTTCGCCGTCGTGGCCGTGAGCCTCGCCCTCGCGCTGCCCGCGGGCGATGGAGACTTCGTGCGCGCCGCGGCCCTCGGCGTAGGCCTCGGCGCCTATCGCTTCACCCGATACTTCACCGGAGACCGCCGTCCCAAGAAGGAGCTCGACCGGGTCACCCTCGCGCCCCACGGCACGAAGGTCACCCGCGGCACCGCGGAGCAGAAGCGCGCGCTGAGCGAGGGGGAGGCCGTCGCGAAGGCGATCAACCTCGCGCGGGACCTCGTGAACGATCCCCCCAACGAGATGACCCCGGCGGCCCTCGCCGACGACGCCGCGCGCGTCGCGCAGGAGGGCGGCGCGTCGGTGAAGATCCTCGACCGCGCGAAGATCCGCGCCGCGGGCATGAAGCT
>CANMAT010000188.1 GCA_947494865.1 Deltaproteobacteria bacterium | reverse complement strand
TTCGCGCTCTCCGCTGCGCTCGCGGGCTGTGAGGGCGTCGCACCGGCCGCGCCCGACGGCGCGCCCGATGTCACGCTCGACGCCACACGCGACGCCACCGTCGACGCGGCGCCCGACGGCGGCGCGCCCGTCGACGCCGACGACGATGACCGCATCGTGGTGCCCGACGACGTCGCCCCCGCAGGCGATCCGCGCGCCTTCGATGTGCGCCAGCGCGGGCCCTTCAACACCGGGCACCGCGTGTTCATGCACACGTACACGCCGCGGGGCTCCGCCACGCCGCGCACCATCCCCGTGCACGTGTGGTACCCGACGCGCGCCATCCGCGGCCCGCACCCCACGTACGAGCGCTTCTTCACCGACACCGAGGCCATCGAGGGCGCGCCCCCGGCGCCCCCGGCGCACCCCCTGGGCTACCCCGTGCACGTGTACTCGCACGGGCACCGCGGGTTCGCGGGCACGAGCCATTTTCTCATGGCCTACTTCGCCACCCACGGGTGGGTGTCGGTGGCGCCCGACCACGTGGGCAACACGCTCCTCAACTCGCCCGACCCGCGGCCTTTTCCGATCTATCACCTTCGCTCGCAAGACGTGCGCGCGGCCACCGACATGCTCGCCGCGCTGCCCGCGAGCGACCCGCTCGGCGGCCGCTGCGACACGCGCCGCGTGGTGCTCTCGGGCCACTCGTTCGGCGCGCACACGGTGTGGTCGACGGCGGGCGCCACCTTCGACGTCGCGGCCGTCACGCCCATGTGCACGCCGCGGGTGAGCTGCTCCGAGGCCGACGTCGCGGTGTTTCGCGAGGGCCTCGGCGACCCGCGCGTCGTCGCGGCCATCCCCATGGCGGGCTCGATCAGCCGCGACCTCTTCGGGGCCACGGGCCACGCCTCGGTGCGCATCCCGTTGCTCGCGATGAGCGGCACCGACGACCCCGTCGGGGCCGACGCGCAGTTCATGACCACCGCGCCCGTCGACCTCACGTGGATCGAGGTCCGCGGAGGCTGTCACCAGTACTTCGCCCTCGGCGGGTGCCCCATGATCGCAGACTCGTTTCAGCCCCTCATCGTGGGCGCCTGGGCCGTCGCATTCGCGCGGCGCCACGTGCTCAACGACGATGACCCCACCGTGCGCGGCGTGCTCGACGGCACCATCTCACTCTCTGACCGCGTCACCCTTCACAGGAGGCCATAAGACACCGTGCGCAGCCTCACTGCATCGATGCTCCTCTGGGTCGCGCTGACCGGGTGCGAGGGCGTGACGCCCCCGACGCCCGTCGACGCCGCCGCCCCCGACGACGTGCCCGTCGCCCCCTACGTGCCGCAGACCGCGGCGCTGCGGCGGCTCACGCAGTCGCAGTACGCCAACACCGTGCACGACCTCTTCGGCGACGCCGTGGTGGTGCCGCGCGCGCTCGAACCCGACACCTCGCGCGAGGGCTCGCGCGCCGTCGGGGCCTCCGAGGCGAGCCTCTCGCCCCGCGGCGCAGAGCAGTATCAAGACGCCGCGTACGCCATCGCCGAGCAGGTGCTGCGCGACGCCGCGCGGCGCGCCGCCAACGTGTCGTGCACCCCGACGGGGCCCGACGACGCGGCCTGCGCGGCCACGGCGGTGCGCGCCCTCGGCCGCCGCGCGTGGCGTCGGCCGCTCACCGACGACGAGGTGAACGCGCTCGTCGCCGTGGCGATGCGCGCGGCGACCACCCTCACGGACTTTCATCGCGGCCTCGAGTACGCCCTCGCGACGATGCTCCAGGCGCCTGATTTTCTTTACCGCGTCGAGCTCGGCGCCGACGCCATGACGGGCGAGCGCCGCTTCGCGGGCTACGAGCTCGCCTCGCGGCTCAGCTACTTCTTGTGGGATGGGCCCCCCGACGACGCCCTCCTCGACGCCGCGCGCGACGGCGCCCTCGACACCGACGCGGGGATCGCGCGCGAGGTCGACCGCATGCTCGCGGCCCCGAAGGCGCGCCGCGGGCTGCGCGCGTTCGTCACCGACTGGCTGCAGCTCGCCAGCCTCGACGGGCTCTCCAAAGACGCCACGGTGTTTCCGAGCTTCTCGGCCGACCTCGGGGCCTCGGCGCGCGAGGAGGTGCTGCGCAACGCCGAGGCCTTCACCTTCGACGCCGAAGGTGACTTCCGCGATTTCTTCACCACCCGCGAGACCTTCGTCAACCGTCGCCTCGCGGCGCTCTACGGCGTGCAGTTTCCCCAGCGCGACGCGCCCGTCACCGAGTTCGCGCGCGTCACGCTCCCGACGGCGGTGCCGCGCCGGGGCTTCCTCGGCTCCGTGGCCTTCCTCGCGCTCGAGGCGCACCCCGTGTCGACCTCGCCCACGCTGCGCGGCAGGTTCGTTCGCCAGCAGCTGCTCTGTTACAGCATCCCCGCGCCGCCCGTGAACGTGAACACGGCCATCCCCGAGCCGTCTCCCTCGCTCCGCACGCTGCGCCAGCGCCTCGAGCGCCACATGAGCGAGCGCTCGTGCCGCAGCTGTCACATCAGCCTCGACCCCATCGGTCTGTCGTTCGAGCGCTTCGACGGCATCGGGCGCTTTCGCCTCGACGACAACGGCGCCGCGCTCGACCTCAGCGGCGCGCTCGACGGGCGCACGTACAGCGACGAGATGCAGTTCTACGCCGCCCTGCACGACCACCCCCTGCTGCCCGAGTGCGTGGTGCAGCGGCTCTACCGCCACGCGTGGGCGAGCGTCGAGACGGGCGACCAGCGCGCCGAGATCGTTCGGCTGCGTACGTCGTTCGCGGCGAGCGGGTACCGCCTTCGCACGCTGCTCCGCGACATCGCCACGGGGCCTGCATTTCGTAGGGCGCGCGCGCCCGAAGCCACCGACGGAGGTGCGCCGTGAAATCTCTCGATCGACGTACGGTTCTCAAGGGCGTCCTCGGCGGCGCGGCGGTCTCGATCGCGCTGCCGCCCCTCGAGGCGATGATGAACGGCAACGGCACTGCGTACGCGGGCGGCACGGCCTTTCCCAAGCGCTTCGGGGTGTACTTCTGGGGCAACGGCGTGCTCCCCGAGCGGTGGACGCCCGCGGGCGAGGGCGCCGCGTGGACGCCGTCGCCCATTCTCATGCCCCTCGCCGCCCTGCGCGAGCACCTCACGGTGGTGTCGGGCACCCGCGTCGCGACGCTCAACACCGTGCCCCACGGCTCGGGGCCCGCGGGGCTCCTCTCGGGCGATAACATGACGGGCGACGGCTTCTCGCGCGCCTCCATCGACCAGATCATCGCGGGCACCCTCGGCGGCGAGACGCGCTTCCGCTCCATCGAGACGGGCGTGCAGCGCTCCGACGCGAGCCTCTCGTACGCGGGCCCGATGCAGCGCAACCCCACCGAGAGCGACCCCCGCGCGCTCTTCAACCGCCTCTTCGGCGAGGGCTTTCGCGCGCCCGGCGAGATGGCCATGGCCGACCCGCGCATCGGCCTGCGGCGCAGCGTGCTCGACGCCGTCACCGCGCAGGGAGGCCGCCTCCGCTCGCGCCTCGGCGCCACCGATCGGCAGCGCCTCGACGAGCACCTCACGGCCGTGCGCGGCATCGAGCGGCAGCTCCAGCGACTCGAAGAGAACCCGCCCAACCTCGTCGCGTGCCGCAGGCCCGAGGCGCCCCCCGCGGAGGTCCCCGACCTCCTCGGGCGCCCCGACATGCCCCGCCGCGCGCGCCTCATGGCCGACCTGCTCGCCATGGCCCTCGCGTGCGACCTCACGCGCGTGTTCTTTCACATGTACTCGCAGTCGGTGAACAACACCCTCTTCGGCGCGGCCCCCGCGGGGCACCACCAGCTCACGCACGACGAGCCCGGCGATCAGCCCACGGTGTTCGGCATCTTGCAGCTCATCATGGCCGACCTCGCCACGTTTCTCACCGCCCTGCGGAGCGTCACCGAGGGCGACGGCACCCTGCTCGACCACACCCTCGTGCTGTGCACCACCGACTGCTCCTTCGGCCGCACGCACGCCCTCGACGAGTACCCCATCGTGCTGGCGGGCGGCACCTCGATGGGCCTGCGCCGCAACCTCCACCTCCGCGCGCGCGGCGAGAACGCCAGCAAGGTGAGCTTCTCGCTCTTGCAGATGATGGGCGTGCGCGCGACCGAGTTCGGCGTCGGCCCCGGCCGCGTCACCGAGGGCCTCGGGGGGCTCGTCGCGTGAGGGCCCTCGGCGCATCTCTGCTCGCGTGCGCGGCGCTCCTCGCGGGCTGCGGCGACACCCCCGACGCGAGCCCCGACGCGGGCGCGCGCTGCGAGGTCGCCAAGGGGTCGGCCACCATGGTGATCTCGCGCCTCGCGTTCGTGCGCGCCGATGCGACGCGCACCGGCGTCGCCGACGGCTTCGACCTCGACGGCCACGACTCGGCCTCCGGCGACCCCATCGGCTGCGGGCGGCAAGACTACGTGGGCCCCACGGGCGCGCTCGGCGTCGACAACCAGCTCGCGCAGCTCATCCCGCTCGTCGACTCGATGACGGGCGGCGTGCTCGACGGCGCGCTGCAGACCGCGATCAACAACGGCCAGCTCCTCGTGTCGATCACCCTCGACGACCTGCAGAACCGCTGCGACGACCCGAGCGTGACGGTCACCCTGCGCCGCGTGGCGGGCATGCCCTTCGTCGGCAGCGACATGCGCGTCGACCCGGGGCAGACCTTCGACCTCAACCGCGACGCCCCCGTCACGCGCGCCCGCGGCCGCGTGCAGGGCGGCGTGCTCAGCATCGACGCGACGGACATCCCCCTGCCCGTCGAGGTGCTCGACGCGCGCTTCATCTTGAACCTCTACGGCGGCCGCATGCGCGTGCGCCTCGACGAGAGCGGCGGCGGCGAAGGGATCCTCGGCGGAGGCATCTCGGTCGCAGAGTTCTCGGCCACGGCCGAGCGCTTCACCATCTCGACGGCCCTCCGCGGCGCGGTGGGCACCACCATGCGCCTCATGGCCGACCTCGCCCCCAACGCCGACGGCCGCTGCCAGAACCTCAGCGCCGCGATGGTCGTCTCGCTGCGCCCCGCGTTCGTCAACCCCTGAGCGATGTCACCTCGGGTCAAGCTCCTGCTCTCGGTCGCGGGCTACTCGCTCGTGTGCGCCGTCGCCCTCGCGCGGCACCGCTACGACGCCGACGCCTCCGTCGGCGCACCGCAGGCGCGCGCGCCGCTCCCGTCGTGCGCGCAGTCCCCGTCGCTCTCGCTGCGCCTCGAGGGCGGGCGCCCCGTGATCGCGGGCTCGCTCCCCGACGCCTCGGCCCGCGAGAACGTGCACGCGCGCGCCGTCTCGCTCTACGGCGCCGACGGCTTCGACGACCACCTCACCACCTCGTCGTCGCTGCGGCAGACGGGCTGGGTCTCCCTCGCCCCCACGCTGCTCACGCTGTTTCAGCGCCTCCGCGGCGAGGCGTCGCTCTCGGTGCGCGAGCACACGATGGTCGTCGCGGGGGTGACCGCCTCGGACGCCGAGCGCGCCGCCGTGCTCCAGGCCATGCGCGCGGCCGCGCCGGGCGAGGTCGAGCTCGTCGACCAGCTCGTGGTGTCGTACACAAACGCCCCCGCGCCCGTTGAAGCACCTGTTGCAACAGGTGTTTCGGCGCCCGTAGCCGCGGCGCCCGCGGAGGCGCCCGCGACAGCGCCCGCGGAGGCGCCCGCGACAGCGCCCGCGGAGGCGCCCGCGACAGCGCCCGCGGAGGCTCCCGCGACAGCGCCCGTCACCGCGCCTCCCACGGGGTCGTTGCAGGCCATGCTCGACGCGGCGCTCGAGGGTTATCCCTTCGAGTTTCTGCCCGTGTCGTCGGTGCTCACGCGGGCGAACAACGACCACCTCGAGGCCGTGGCTTCGGTGCTGCGCCAGTGGCCCGAGTCGGTCGTGGCGGTCGAGGGGCACACCGACAACACCGCTTCGCCGGGCATCAGCCGCGACCTCGGCGCGCGTCAGGCCGCGGCGGTGGTGCGCGCCCTCATGCTCCGCGGGGTTACGCGTCGGCAGGTGCGCGCGCTGGGCGTCGGGTCCGAGCGGCCCATCGATGACAACGCGACCCCCGAGGGGCGCAGGCGCAACCGTCGCGTGTCGCTCCGCGTCGTGAGCGGAGGATAGATTCATGGGTGACGCCGTCACACAAGAGCTGCTCGCCCTCGTGCTCGCGGGCGCGTTCGGGTCGCTCGTCGGGTGGTACCTGCGACAGGTCGTGCGCGAGGAGGGCGCCTCCGAGGGCGCGCCGCGCGGCCGCGAGGTGGCCGTGCTCCAGGGCCGCCTCGAGGTGCAGATGGCCCGCGTCGACGCGACCGAAGACGAGCTGAAGCGCACCCGCGACGAGCTCAGCGAGCGCGAGCGGCACGTGCGCGAGCTCGAGGGCGACCTCGCCGTGCACGCGCGCATCAGCGGCCGGGCCCTGCGCGCCGACGACGAGCTCGCCGCGCTGCGCGAGGAGGTGCGCCGCGCCGAGGCCGCCCGCAAGGCAGCCGACGACGCGCGCGCCGTGATCGAGCGCGACCTCGTCGCGTCGCGCGTGCGCGTCGCCGAGTGTGAGCGCGAGCTGTCAGCCGTAGGGTCGCGCGAGAACAGCGCCGAGATCCGGCGCGCGTAGCCGCGACGCTGCGCTAGGATCCGGGTCCGTTTTGTGGCGTACTAAGCTCACTGCGAGCAGCCGATGAGACGCGAGTGGCGAGTTCCAGAGCAGTCGAGCGCGTGGGTCATTGTCGAGGGTGACGCGCTAGCCCACCACGAGCGCCCGCTGCGCGCGGCGCTGCCCGCCGCCGCGCTCGACCTCTGGATGCGCGACCCCGTGCGCCGCGATGTGCTCATGGAGCTCGCGCGCCTCGTGGGCACCGCCACCGATCCGGGCGCCCGCGACCTGCGCCGCCACGAGGTCGAGCGTCATGTGGTGCCGGCCCTCGTCCACGCGATCCGCACCGGGCGGCTCGCGGTGCTGCGCCTCGCCGACGACACCCTCGGCCGCGTTCGCACGCTCACCGCGCCTCCTCCCCCGCCACC
>CANMAT010000187.1 GCA_947494865.1 Deltaproteobacteria bacterium | reverse complement strand
TCGCGCACGTTGAGCTGCATCACGGTGAGCGTGCCCTTTCACCCTACGGTGTTGATGGGGCACGAGGCGAAGAACACGCGGGTGACCGCGCCGGTGCGCTTGATGCGCAGCTCGTACTCGCCGTTGGCGTCGGGCTTCGCCGTGGAGCCCTCGTCGGGCGTCGGCACCCGCACCACCGCGGGGTCGAAGAGGGCGTGCTGGCCGAGCATCCCCTTCTCGGGGAAGCTCACCTCGCTGAAGGCCTCTACGGTGAGAAAGCGCGTGGGCGACGTGGGCGCGAGGCGATACACGGTGCCGCGCGGCACCAGGATGTAATCACCGGGCTCGTAGGCGAGGGGGCCGAAGTCGGTCTCGATGCGCCCGGCGCCCTCGTGGATGAAGAGCACCTCGTCGCCGTCGGCGTTGCGGTAGAAATAGGGCATCGCGTCGGTGAGGGTGCCCGTGTGCAGCGCCACGTCGGCGTTGGCCAGCACGGCGCGCCGCGCCGCGAGGAGGTCGCCCCCGGTGGGGGCCTCGAGGCGGTTGAGGTCGTACGCGCGGGGGCGCAGCGGGCCCTCGATGCGCGTCCAGTTTACCGGCGCCTCGCGGCGGTACAGGTGGGCGTAGTGGCCGAAGAAGCCGTTGCGCGCGTACTCCTCTTCGACGGTGCCCTCGGGCACGCCCACATGCGCCTGGAGCGCCACGCGACCGCGAATGTACGGGATGTCCATGGCCCGCGACGGTGAGCCTCTGCACGGTCACGTAAAAGCACAAAGTTCGCACCGAGATGGTGCGATGGATGTACCGTGTTGTGACCATGGTGGTGACGCTCGATCAGGCCCGCGCGCTCGACGCGCTGGCGCTCCACGGCACCTTCGCGAAGGCCGCGGCGGCGCTTCACAAGCAGCACACGGCGGTGCTCTACGCGCTGCGCACGCTCGAGGCGCAGACGGGCCTCGCGCTGCTCGACCGCGCGGGCTATCGCACGAAGCTCACGCCCGCGGGCGAGCTGGTGCTGGCCCAGTGCCGCAAGATGCTCGACGCCGAGCGCGACCTGGCCACGCTGTGCGACGTGATGCGCACCGGGTGGGAGCCGCGGCTGGGCATTGTGTTCGACGGCATTGTGCAGGTCGAGCGCGTGCTGCGCGTGGTGGGCGAGCTCGCGCGGGAGCGGGTTCCGACGCGGCTCACGGTGACCGCGGAGTTTCTCGGCGGCGTGGAGGAGGCCTTCGTGCGCGGCGAGGCCGACGTGATGATCTCGGTGCTGCCGCCGCAGACGGTGTCACTGCGGGCGCTGGCGATGGCGCCGCTGCGGGCGCTCCTGGTGGCGCACAAGGGTCACCCGCTGGTGGCGAAGGGCGCGGCGGTGAGCGACGACGACCTGCGGGCGCAGGTGCTGCTCGTGGTGCGGGGGAGCGACCCGCGGCTGCGCCTGAGCACCGCGGCGCTGGCGGTGCCCACGGTGGTGAGCCTCAACGATTTTCACGCGAAGAAGACGAGCCTCCTCGCGGGCCACGGGTACGGCTGGATGCCCGAGCATCTCATCGAGAGGGAGCTTCGCAAGGGCGCGCTCGCCCGCGTTCGGTGGAAGGGCGGGGGCGCGCACACCTACCACCCGCACGTGTACACGCGCGGCGCGCACCCGCCCGGCCGCGCGGCGCAGCGCGTGATCGACGCGCTCGTCAGCCCGTGAGGGCGCTCTCGCCCGCGTCGAGGCGCGCGTCGAGGGCGGCGGCCTCGGCCATGACCCGCGCGCGAGAGATCTTCGTGCCGGGCCCTTCGGCCTCGACGACGTCGAGCGTGGCGCGCGCGAGAATGACCGGCAGCGCGGTGAACTCGACGAAGCCCCGGTGCCCGCCGCCCGACTGGAGCGCGCGCACGTACGCGTCGGCCTCGTCGAGGTCGCGCCGCGCGAGGGCCAGCACGTCGGCGCGCGCCACGCCCGGCGGGAGGTACACGCGCCCGTCGCGGGCGTCGTCGTCGGCGTCCTTCACGATGTTTACGAGCTGGAGGCCCTCGCCGAAGGCCGCGACGTGCGCGCGCAGGGTCGGCTCGACGGCGACGAGCGACGGCGACGCGAGCGCGAAGAGGTCGGTGAGCAGCTCGCCCACGATGCCCGCCACCACGTAGCAGTACGCGCGGAGGTCGGCGAGGTCGGCGAGGCGCAGCGATCCCCCTTCGGTGCTGCGCTCGACGAAGCCCGCCATGCCGTGCGTGGTGCGCCGCGCGTGGGCGATCACCACGGCGCGCGCCCGGGCTTCGAGGCCTTGCGTGCGCGCGAGCACGTCGGGCGTGTCGGCCACGAGGGCGAGGTAGCCCGGGTGCTCGCTCGGCGGGTCGGCGAGCCACGCGCGCACGAGGGCGCGGGCCCGCTCGGGGTCGTAGTGTTCGAGCAGCGCGGCGAAGTCGGCGAGGGCCGCGAGGCGCCGCGCGCGGGGCCACGCGGCAGCGTCTTCGAAGGTGTCGGCGATGCGAAAGAGCAGATAGGCGAGCGTCACCTCGGTGCGCACCGGCTCCGGGAGCCGCGGGATCGAGAGCGCGAAGGTTCGGCTCGTCTCTGCGAGCAATCGATCGGGGTCACCCATGGGTGGAGTGCTTCTCGCGCTCCTCGTGCGTCGGTGTCAACGCCCCGACACCTTGCGGCGCCCTTGATTCGCCGCGGGGGCGGTGTTACCCATCCGCGCTCCGAATTCACCCGTTGGTGTACAACCCCTCGCGATGGCGCTTCGGCCATAAAAATGAGGGGCACAGCCACCACCCTCACCATCGAGACAAGCACCATGAAGTCTGGCATTCACCCCGTTTATCCCGTCACCACGATCACCTGCGTGTGCGGCAACTCCGTGAAGACGCGCTCGACGCGCGGCGATTTCTCCATCGACGTGTGCGCCGCCTGCCACCCGTTCTACACGGGCAAGCAGAAGATCATGGACACCGCCGGCCGCGTCGACCGCTTCAAGAAGCGCTTCGAGAAGATCGGCGCCCCCGCCGTGCGCGCCGCCAAGTAGTCAGACGCTCCGTCTGCGCCGCTTCCCTCGCGATCTTGCGATCGCGTGTTAGATTCTGCCTCAACCCCCTATGTCAAAAGCTTCCGTCAGTGCGGGTGTCCCGTACCGCGAATCGTCGTTGTGTCCGCGCCTCAACGTGGGCGGTCAGGCCGTGATCGAGGGCGTGATGATGCGCTCTCCCCGCTGCCTGGCCGTCGCGGTGCGCCGCGCCAACAGCGAGATCGTGGTGCGCGAGCAGCCGTGGAAGAGCTCCTTCGCCACGGCCATCATGAAGATCCCGTTCTTGCGCGGCGGCCTGGTGCTCGTCGAGTCGATGCGCAACGGGTACGAGGCGCTCAACTTCAGCGCGCAGCAGTTCGAAGCCGACCTGCCCGAGGCCGAGCGCACGCAGCAAGAGGGCGGCGCGTCGGGCGCGGCCTCGCGCCTGGGCGTGGTCTTCTCGCTGGCCATCTTCGTGGCCCTGCCGAAGCTCCTCACGTGGCTCACGGGGTACCTCTCGGGCCACCCCCTCGGCATGAGCGACCCGCGGTTTCACATTCTCGCGGGCTTCTTCAAGCTCGCGATCTTCGTGACCCTCATCTCGCTCATGCGCCGCAACGCCGAGATGCTGAGGGTTTTTCAGTATCACGGCGCCGAGCACAAGGCGATCGCCGCCTACGAGTCGGGCGAGGAGCTCACGGTGGCCAACGCGCAGCGCCACTCGACGCGCCACGCCCGCTGCGGCACCACCTTTCTCATGGTGGTGGTGCTCGTCTCGGTGGCCATCTTCGCCATGGTGCTCCCGATGATTCTGCCCGCCAACGGCGGCCTCGCGAACGTGATTCTCTCGATCTTCATCAGCATCCCGCTGCTGTTTCCCATCGCCGGGGTCTCGTACGAGCTGCAGCGCCTGGGCGCGCGCTTCACCGACAACCCCCTCGCGAAGCTCTTTCTCTACCCCGGCTACCTCGTGCAGGGCCTCTCGACCGCCGAGCCCACCGACGACCAGGTTGAGATCGCCCTCGCCGCGCTGCGCGTCACCCTCGTGAGCGAGGCCGACAAGCAGCCCGCGGCGCCCGACGCCACGAAGGTGCAGACCTTCGCCGACTACGCCGCCCTCTCGACGCAGTACGGCCTCTAGCGCCCGCCGCGCTTCACCTCATCTCCCCTCAACAGTTCTAGTAGTTTGCGACGCGCGCGCGGCGATGGCCCGCGCGCCAACGGAAGGATGTTGTGATGCTCCCGATCGACAAGCTCGAGGCGCTGGTGCACCGGGCCGACGAGCTCGACCGACTGCTGTGCGAGCCCGGCGTGGCGAGCGACAACGCGCGCTACCGCAAGCTCACCCGCGAGCGCGCGCAGCTCGAGGCCCTGGTGACCTCGTTCGCCCGCTACAAGCTGGTGAAGAAGAACCTCGACGAGGACCGCGCCGCCCTCGCCGACCCCGAGCTCCGCGAGCTCGTGGCCGACGAGATCCCCGGCCTCGAGCGCGAGGAGGCCGAGCTGTCGCGCGCGCTCACCTTCATGCTGCTGCCGCCCGACGCCAACGACGACCGCGACGTGGTGCTCGAGATCCGCGCGGCGGAGGGCGGCGACGAGGCCACGCTCTTCGCCGCCGACCTCTTTCGCATGTACTCGCGCTACGCCGAGAAGCGCCGATGGAAGCTCGAGGTGCAGAGCGAGACCTCGACGGAGGTGGGGGGCTTCCGCGAGATCATCGCGCTCGTGTCGGGCGACGCGGTGTACAGCACGCTGCGCTTCGAGGGCGGCGTTCACCGCGTGCAGCGCGTGCCCACGACCGAGGCGCAGGGGCGCGTGCACACCTCGACGGCCACGGTGGTGGTGCTCCCCGAGGCCGACGACGTCGAGGTGCACATCGACATCGACAAGGAGCTGCAGATCACCAAGGCCGCCTCGGGCGGCAAAGGCGGTCAGGGCGTGAACACCACCAACAGCGCCGTGCAGATCGTGCACCTGCCCACGGGCATGATCGTAAAGTGTCAGGACGAGCGCTCGCAGATCAAGAACCTCGCGCGCGCCATGAAGGTGCTGCGCTCGCGGCTCCTCGACATCGAGCAGAAGAAGCAGGCGGCGTCGATCACCTCGGACCGCCGCGCGATGGTGGGCACCGGCGAGCGCGCCGAGAAGGTGCGCACCTACAACTTTCCCCAGAACCGCGTGAGCGATCATCGCATTCAGCTCACGCTCTACAAGCTCGATCGCTTCGTGAACGGCGACCTCGACGAGGTGCTCACGCCGCTGCGCACGCACCACCAGGCCGAGCGCCTGCGCCGCGAGCTCGGCATCGAGACGGGCCTCAGCGCCGTGGGCGCCGCGGCCGCCGACGACTGATCGGCAGGCGCCTGCCGTTCCATCGGCAGGCGCCTGCCGATGGCGCGGACGGGGCTTCTGCGACGGCGGTTTCGTCGTTGTGTTGTCGCCTTCGGTGCGCGACGCTCGGCGCGATTCGCGACCGGAGGAGAGCGGCGATGGAGACGGGCACACGCTTCGTGCACACGGCCGATTGGCAGATCGGCCTGCGGGCCAACCACGTTCCTGGCGATCATGGCGCGGCCGTGCGGCTCGCGCGCTACGACACGGTGAAGCGCATCGCCGACGTGGCCCGCGACGCCGAGGCGCACTTCGTCGTGGTGGCGGGCGACGTGTTCGAACACCACGCCCTCGCGCGGGAGCCCCTGCAGCAGGCCTTCGAAGCGCTACGGGCCTTTCATTGCGACGTGTTTCTGCTGCCCGGCAACCACGACCCGTACACCCCCGACGCCCTCTACCGCTCGCAGTGGTGGGGGCGCGAGTGCCCCAAGAACGTGAAGGTGCTGTGGCAGCGAAAGCCGCTGGACGTAGGGGCCGCGACGCTGTTTCCGTGCCCGCTGCTGGAGCGCGACAACCATGACCCGACGGCGTGGCTGAGCGCGAGCGTAGGCCCCGCCGACCGCGTGCGCGTGGGCGTTGCGCACGGCGGCGTGCGCGAGATTCTGCAGCGCCTGCACCCCGACGAGGAGGCCGAGTTTCACAACGACCTGCCCATCGGACTCTCCGACCGCGCGGCCCTCGACTACCTCGCCCTCGGCGACTGGCACGGGCGCCTCCAGGTGAACGATCGCACCTGGTACTCGGGCACCCCCGAGCCTACGCGCTTCAAAGAGAAAGACCCGGGGCACGTGCTCGTGGTCGAGGTCGACAAGCCCCGCGCCGCGCCGCGCGTGACCTCGCAGCGGGTGTCGAAGTTCACCTGGCAGAAGGTGGTCTGCACGCTCACCAACGCCGACCACGTGGCCGCCCTCGAGCGGCAGCTCGACGACGTGCCCAACCGATCGAACACCCTCGTCGAGCTCGTTCTCGACGGGCACCTCGACCTTACGCTGCGCGCCCGCGTCGAGCACGAGATCATCGATCGGTACCGGGGCATCTTTCCCTTGCTGCGCGTGCGCGACGAGCGGCTCTTTGTGCGGCTCACCGACGCCGACGTCGACCAGCTCCCGCGCGACGGGTGGATCGGCCAGGTGGTTGACCGGCTTCGCCGAGGCGTGGCCGAGTACACCTTCGACGAGTGCCAGGAGGCGCTGCAGCGGCTCCACACCCTGTATCAAGCGACGCTGCACGCCGGGGGCGTGCGATGAGCGCCGCGCTGCGCCTCCTGCGCATCCGGGTGCAGAACGTGGGCGTTCTCGGCGAGCGCGCCATCGACCTGGGGCCCCTCGCGCCGGGCATCAACGTGATTAGCGGTTCGAACGAGTGCGGCAAGTCGTCGATCGTGCGCGCTCTTCGCGCGGCGCTGTTTCAACGGCACGGGTCGAAGCACGAGTCGATTCGCGCGCTGCGCCCCAACGGGAGCCCCAAGGCCGCCCCCTCCGTCGAGGTGGAGTTCGAACTCGACGGCCGCGCGTGGCTGCTCGAGAAGCGCTTTCTGAGCGGGGCCTCTTCGAAGCTCTTCGCGCACGACGGCACCGTGTCGCTCGACGGCGACGAGGCCGACATGCACGTGCTGTCGCTCCTGGG
>CANMAT010000186.1 GCA_947494865.1 Deltaproteobacteria bacterium | reverse complement strand
GGGAGCCGTGAGCCGCGCGTCGAGGGCGGCCTCGAGCGCCACGACCACCCGCGACGCGAGCGGAATGGTGACCGCCGCGCGCGCGAACATCTGGTGCTCCCACCCCGGGCGCAGCGCGACGCCGGCGTTGAGGGCGAACACAAAATCGCGGCCGTTGGAGGCTTCGAAGATCACCCGCGGCACGACCCCGATCGAGCCGTCGCCCGCGTACGAAGAGACACCTCCGACGGGCGCGAGCAGCGAGGCCCCGAGGGCGAGGCGCATCGAACCGCCGCGCGCGAAGCCCGCCACGCGCACGCGCAGGTCGACGCGGAGGTCGCCCACGGCGGGCGCGACGGCGTTGCTCGCGATCTCTTGCGTAACGACGAAGGGCGCCACGACGCCGACCTGCACGCGGTCGAAGAGCCCGAAGGTGGCGCCCGCGTGCACCGTCACGCGGTGGTCGATCACGGGGCCGCCCGTCGTGGTCGCGAGGGTGTGGGTGTACTCGCCCGCGACCGCGGCGCCGACGCGCAGGTGCGGCGTGACGAGGGCGCGCTCGGTGAGGGCGAGGTCTTCGCCCGACGGGGGCATGAGGTAGCGGCTCGCGGAGAAGCCCTGCGCAGAAGCGGTGGCGGGGAGCGTGAGGGCGAGTGCGAGGACGGCGCGGCGGGGTGCGATCACGCGCGCAAGGTACGCGCGACCCCGTGCGGTTGGAAGGCGCGCGCGTTGGCCGCCGCGGCGAGGGCGCGCTCGCCCTCGGTGGCGTAGTCACGGTCCCACGCGAGCACCTTCGGGGTCATGAGCGCGTGCCACAGCGGCGGGATCATCGCGACCACGAGGGTGGTGAGGTAGCCGTTGAGCATCATGGGGGCCTCGGGGTACGGGCGGAGGTCCTGGTAGGCGACCTCGCCGTGCGC
The DNA here is from genome assembly GCA_947494865.1 of Deltaproteobacteria bacterium. Classification (GTDB taxonomy): domain Bacteria; phylum Myxococcota_A; class Polyangia; order Polyangiales; genus CAISKJ01. Next base: position 6,094 of record CANMAT010000186.1, on the reverse strand, counting down.
GTGGTGGTGCGAGTGCCGCGAGAGGTTGAACATGCTCCACGAGGTGATGCGACGGTTGGTGTTCCACGAGTGGCGCGGCTGCACGGGCGTGGCGGGGTCGCGCACCATGCCGTAGTGCTCCATGTAGTTCACGATCTCGAGGAGGCTCTTGCCCCACAGGGCGCACGCGCAGAAGAAGCCCGCCGCCGTGAGGCCCCCCATGGCGTACGCGACGCCCACGAGCGCCGCGCTCATGAGGTGGCCGCGGAGAAACGCGTTGTGTACCGAGAGCACCGGGAGGCGCTTCTTCGCGAGGCGCGCGGCCTCGATGTGGTGGGCGCTCAGGTTGCCGCGGATCGTCGAGGCGACGATGTGCGCGTACACGTTGCGGCCGCGCGGCGCGGTGGCCGGGTCGGCGAGCGTCGACACGTAGCGGTGGTGCCCGTACACGTGCTCGATGGCGAAGCTCGTGTCGAAGCTGAAGGCCAGCAGCCAGCGGCCGATGAGCATCGACGCGCGGTCCCACGTGCGGTGCGTGAGCTCGTGCGCGGGGATGGTGCCCACCATGCCGATCATGAGGCCCGTGAGCACGAAGCTCGCGACGTGCTGCCCGAAGCTGGTCGCCGCGCGCGCCGCGAGGAGGTCATGCCCTGTCCATCGCGAGAGGGTCGCGCCGAAGCCGAGGGGGTCGCCGTCGCACACGCTCCACACGGCCGCGAAGACGATCGACGCGAGGAGCGGCAGCGCGAGCCACAGCTGCGCGGTGAGCACCTGCGGGTACTTGAACTTCGGCGTCGAGGTGTCGTCGCCGGCGACGGCGTCGCCCACCATGTAGAGCGTGAGCACCGCGGCGAGGGCCGTGGGCACGAAGGCGCCGCCGTGGAGCGTGCCCACCAGCGCGAGGAGCCCCACCGCGTGAAACATGAAGAACTTGAGGTAGTGGAGCGCATCGACGACCGCGCTCCCCGAGCTGGTCTCTTCGCGCGCGGGCGAGGCCGCCGCGGCGGCGAGGTCGGCCTGCGTCGTGAAACGGTCGGCGTAGGTGCGCTCGCGCGAGACGCCCATGCGCGCGAGGGTGGCGACGGCGGCGTCGATCATGGCGGGCGGGCCGCAGAGGTAGGCCTGCGCGCCGCGCACATCGAGGCCCGCGAGCGCGTCGGTGACGAGGCCGCGCGCGCCCGTCCACGCGGTGTCGGCGTCGGCGGCCGAGAGCACGGGCACGAAGCGAAACGCCCCGCGCCAGCGGCGCGCGAGGGCGTCGATCTGATCGAGGGTGTAGAGGTCGCGCGCCTCGCGGGCGCCGAAGAGCAGCGTGACGGGGCGCGTCTCGCCCGCGTCGAGGGCCGCCTCGAGCATCGCGAGCATCGGGGCGAGGCCGCTCCCGCCCGCCACGAACACCAGCGGGCCGTCGCCGGCGCGGAGGTAGAAGTCGCCCAGCGGGCCGTCGACGCGCACCCCGCGCCCCGTGAGGTCTTCGTCGTTCACGAGCGACGAGAGGCGGCCGCCGGGCACCTTGCGCACGAAGAAGCTCACGCGCCCGTCGTCGCGCGCGGGCGTCGCGAAGGAGTAGCTCCGCGCCACGCCGTCGAGGCCCTCGATGGCCAGCACGGCGTACTGCCCGGCGGCGTAGCGCAGCGCGGCGTCGAGCTGCACCGTGAGGCGCGTGATGTCGTGCGTGACCTTCTCTTGCGACACGACGCGGCCGGCGACGCCGCGCGGGGCGGCGCGCGTGGCGAGGTCGACCTCGAGGCGCACGTCACCGCGGGGGACGCTCTGACACGCGAGGATGTAGCCCTGGTCGAGCTCCTCGGCGCTGAGGAGGTAGCCCGTCTCCGTGAGCTCTCGCACGGCGCCGTCGGTGAGCTTGCATTTGCACGCGCCGCAGCCGCCCACGCGGCAGCTGTTGGGAAAGTCGACGCCGCTGCGCAGCGCCGCGGTCAGAATGGTCTCGCGCGCCTCGACCGTGATCGTCTGGTTGTTGATCTGTACGGTGGGAAGCCGCTTCGCCGAGGGTGAGGTCGCCATACGCGCTCCGTGGGTTGGGTGCCCTTCGCTACGGTGCAAACACTACGGTCGTCGGGCGAGCGCGAAGAGGTTCGCGGTTGACAACGGGGGGTCATTTTTTGACATTGCGCGGTGCCGCGAAGGAGCGGCACTGCGATGCGCGAGGGGGCCTCAACGCTGCCGGTGCTGTACGTGCGGCAGATCGCGGAGCAGGTGCGCAGCCTCGGGGCCGACGTGGCCCTCTGGCTCGGCGAGAGCGGGCTCACCGAGGCGCAGCTCGCGGACGCCTCGCTCACGATCCCGTACGCCGTCTTCGAAGGGCTCCTGGTCGGCGCGCTGCGCGTCACCGGCGAGCCCGCGCTGGGCCTCCTGGTGGGCGAGCGGCTGCTGGCCAGCGCGCACGGGATGTTGGGCTACGCGGCGATGAGCAGCGGCACCATTCGTCAGGCTATCGACGTCGTCGAGCGCTACGCGCGGCTGCGCATCTCGCTCCTCGCGGTCACCCACGAGGAGCACCCCGGTGAGGTGCGCGCGTGCTACCGACCGACGCAGCCCATCGCGGCGATCGAGCGCCCGCTGCTCGAGGCCGTTGTGCTGAGCACCCTGCGCATGCTCAACGCCATTTCCATGGGGGCTTGCACCGTGCGGCACGTGTCGTTCACCTTCGCGGCGCCCGACTACGCGGCCCTCGCGCGCGACCTCTTCGGCTGCGAGGTGCGCTACGGGCAATCGTGGACGGGCTTCGCGATCCCCCCCGAGGCCCTCGACGTGCCCCTGCGCCTCGCCGACCCCGAGGCCTTCGCCGAGGCCGCGCGCGTCTGTCAGCGCGAGCTCGACAAGCTCACCGCCAACGAGTCGCTGGCGGCGCGCGTGCGGCGCCTGCTCCTCGAGCAGAAGAGCGGCTTCCCCTCGCTGCAGGTCACGGCGCGGCTCTTCGGCATGGCCCCGCGCACGCTCCACCGACGCCTCATCGACGAGGGCACCTCGTACCGCGACCTCCTCGAGGAGGTGCGCCACGCGCTCGCCGTGGAGCACCTGAAGTCCGGTCGCTTCGCGATCGAAGAGATCGCCTGGACGCTCGGCTACTCCGACCTCGCCAATTTTCGCAGGGCCTTCAAGCGCTGGGAGTCGATGCCCCCGTCGGAGTACCGCGCCCGCCACCAGCGCGCCGCGGGCTGAGCGCCCGCCCGCTTGTCGCGGCGCCGCGCGCGGCCAACGTTGCCGTTCGTGCGGCCAACGTTGCCGTTCACGCGCCGCGCGCGTGCGCCGACCCGCACACGAAGCACATGAAGCCGTGCTCGGTGACGATCGCGTCGGACACGAGCGCCTCGATGCCGCAGCGGACGCAGCGCGTGTACGGCTCGTTCTTGCGCTGCATCGTGGGCGTGGCGGCCGCGCTGCGGTAGTGCGCGGCTCCCGCCGTGCCCGGGCGGTAGATGTGCAGCGAGCTCAAGAGCGTGAGGCTCTCCTCTCGGTCGACCCAGACGCCCCGGCAGCGCTCGCACACGTCGAGGGTGACGCCCACGAAGCGCACCGGCCGGAGCGGCAGACGCCCCTCGCACTGGGGGCACGCGGCGATGAGCGTCGCGTCGACGGTGACCCGCGGCGCGCTGAAGAGCGCGGAGCACACCTCGGGGTACACAAAGCTCGGGTGGAGCGCGGGCAGCGCGCGCTCATCGTACCAGGCGCCACAGTGGCGGTTGACCCATGCCGTTGCCCCATCGGGGAGCGGGAGGTCGGAGCACGACATCGGCGAGCCGCAGCGTACGCAGTCCATAAGCCTCGACGATTCGCCGATCGCAGACTGTGTTTCAAGCCCCTACTGGCCTCTCGCGGAACACGGCGACGGTCCACCGGAAGGCCCCGCGCGGCAACCACGACGACGCGCGCGCTTCTCCTGGTACGATTGTCACTGCACACTCGACGCCCCCAATGCCTGCCGCGCTCCGTCACCGCTGGCTCGTCGCGCTCGCGCTCGCAGCCCACTGCGACGCGCCGCGCGGGGCGCCCGTCGCCAACCTCCCCAGCCCGAACGCGCCGCCGGCGTCGGCGCCGATCGAGCTCCCGCGCGACACGCAGGCCCCCAACGCGCGCAGCGGGTACTTCGACCTCGACGTGCCCGGCTTCGGCGCGGCGGTGGTGTACGTCCCGTCGGGCGCGGGGCCGCGCGTCGTCGTGGTCGCCGCGCACGGCAACTACGATCGTCCCGCGTGGCAGTGCCACGCCTGGCACGACCTCACCGGCGAGCGCGCCTTCGTGCTGTGCCCGCGCGGCGTGGCGCGCCTCGACTCCCCCTCGGCCCGCGACGTGCGTTTCACCTACGCCGCGCAGGGCGCGTTCAACCGCGAGGTCGACGCGTCTCTCGCCGCGCTGCGGGCGCGCTACGGCGCGCGCGTGGCGGGCGGGCCCATCGTGTACGCGGGCTTCTCGCTCGGAGCGATCTTCGGCGTGGGCTACCTCCGCGCGACGCGCGAGCGCGTGGCCGCCGCCGCGCTCGTCGAGGGAGGGCACACGGTGTGGAGCGGCGCCGCCGTGCGCGCCTTCGCCGACAAGGGCGGGCGCGCGGTGCTCTTCGGGTGCGGCCAGGCGTGGTGCGCGCGCGACGCGCGGGCGGTCGCGCCGAGGTTTCGCGCGGCGCACATCGAGACGGCGCTGGGCTACGCGCCCGGGCAAGGGCACGCCTACGGAGGGCGCGTGGCCGACGCGATGCGCCCGGCGTTCGAGCGGCTCATCGCGCCAGCGCTGGGCGTCGACAGCGCCCCCCCATGACACACCGAACGCAGAAAAGGCGGGAGAAGTCAGCGATGACCTCAACCCGCCTTTTGCTGCATGCGATCTCGAGGCAGAGGCCGTTCAGGGGTGGAGGCGCCGGGAGTCGAACCCGTTCCGCGCCTTCTCTCCAAGCAGGCGATGTCACACGTCTTTCGCGGAAATGGCCGCGATTTCGAGCGCTCTCCACCAGCAACCTGTCTCCCCTCCAGTCCACGGCTTTCCACCCCGTTCTACCCCCGTCTTGGAGACATTCTGGAGACGGGCGAAGGCTCGCGGGCGCCCTCGAAACGCGCCCGAACGTGCCTGCTCCGCGAATGTGATACGACCCACGCGATGGCTCACTGGTTCAACATCGCGGGTCCGTGCCTCGCGAACGAGCACTACATGATCCCCCCCGGGCGACGCGTGCCCGAGGCGCTCGAGCTCATCGAGCAAGGCAGGTGGTTCTCGCTCGTGTCGGGGCGCCAGACGGGCAAGACCACCTGCGTCCGCTGGATCGCCGAGCACCTGCGCACCGGGGGCCAGCAGGCCGCGCTCTGGGTCGACCTCGAGGCCGCCCGCGAGACGCCCGACGTGGCCGAGGCGATGCGCACGATCCTCGACTGCTTCGAGCGCGCCCTCTCGATGCCTCGGAGCCCCGTCGCGCCCCTCGGCACCGCCGTGACCGACCCGCTGCTCACGACGCCTCGCACCGCGCTCACCCGCTACCTCGAGCAGCTCGCGGGGCGCGTGGGCAACCCCCTGGTGCTGCTTCTCGACGAAGCCGACAGCCTCGTGGGGGCGGCGATGGTGTCGTTCCTCACGCAGCTCCGCGACCTCTACATGCGCCGCGGCGACACGAGCGCCCCCTTCTGCGTGGTGCTCATCGGCGTGCGCGCCCTTCGCGACTACGCGCTCAGCACCGAGGAGCGTCGCGCGGTCACGTGGCTCGGAACGTCGTCGCCCTTCAACGTCACGGTCGAGAACGTGGGCCTCGCACCCTTCACGGAGGCCGAGGTCGCCGAGCTCATCGGGCAGCACACCGCCGAGACGGGTCAACGCTTCGAGCCCGACGCGCTCGTGCGCCTGTGGGAGCTGTCGCAGGGGCATCCGTGGCTCGTGAACGCCCTCGCCGACCAGACCACGCGCCGCGACGTGCGCGACCGCACCAGGGCGGTGACGGCCGACGACATCGAGCGCGCCAAGGACACCATCATTCTCGAGCGACGCACGCACATCGACTCGCTGGCTGCGCGACTGCGAGAGCCGCGGGTACGGCGCGTGATCGATCCGATGATCGCCGGCGCGACGCTCGCCCCCGACGTGCTCGACGAGGACCTCGCCTACGTGCGCTCGCTCG
>CANMAT010000185.1 GCA_947494865.1 Deltaproteobacteria bacterium | reverse complement strand
TGATGGACGCCGCCGACGTGCGCGATGTCGCGGATGTGCTCGACGCCCCCGACGCGCGCGATGTCGCGGATGTGCTCGACGCCCCCGACGCGCGCGATGTCCCCGACGTGCTCGACGTCCCCGATGCGCTCGATGCACCCGACGTCCGCGACGTTGTGGTCGACACGCCCGCTGACATGGGCCCGCGTGTCGATGTCCCCGCCGATGGTGCGCCGTTCACGAACGTGCCCGCGAGCCTCTCGGTGCCCACGGCGTCGTTCTCGCAGGCGAGTTACGGGGTCGCGCTCGCGATCGACGGGCTCGTGAACATGCGCGGTTGGGGCATCGGCAGCGACGGCGCCGGCGGCCCCTCGGGCACGGGCAGATCGCAGACGGCGGCCTTCGAATTCACGGCCGACACGCCCCCCGCGCCACGGGGCACGCGCCTCGTCGTGACGCTCAACCACAATCTCTTCCCGAGCTTTCGCCTCGCTCGCTTCCGCCTCTCGGTCACCAACGCACCGCGAAACACGTTTTGCGACGAGGTAGCGACCGGCGGCGACACGGGCGCTTCCGCGATCTGGTCGGTGCCCGCAATCCTCTCGGCGACCGCCACGGGCACCATGGTCACCCTGATGCCCCAGGGCGATGGTTCGATCCTCGCCTCGAACGGAATGGACACGACGATCTACACGATCACCCTCGAGACAGTGCTGTCGCAGCTCACGGGGCTACGCATCGAGGCCCTCGCCGACCCCGTTCCCACCGACGCGGGCCCCCCCAACGGAGGCCCAGGATGGGGCACGCTGACGGACCGGGGCAACTTCGTGCTCACCGAGATCTCCGTCACGGTGAGCTCGCGCTGACCGCGCGACGCCGCCACGCCCCCGCCAGCGCCACCATCTGCGCGGCGAGCACCGCCGCGAGGCACCACGCCGACAGCGCGGTGTAGCGCCCGGTGATCTTCGCCTCGGTCCACCCGTGGTCGTCGCGCAGCTTCGTCATGTCGCCCGTGTCGGCCAGCGCCGCGTCCCACGGAATGAGATCCCAGTCGCGCGCCGCCTCGCGCCAGAAGAGCGCGGCGCCCACCAAGGCGCACGCGCCGAGCGAGAGCGCGATCCACCGCCAGCGCGCCCACCGCAGGCGCGCGGGCATGTCGAAGTGCGCCAGCGCCACGAGGAGCGCGCCGAGCACCAGCTCACCGGCGCATCCGCCGAAGGTGCGCAGCATGTCTTGCGTCGCCTCGCGCAGGCCCCAGGTGCACACCAGCGACGTGAGCCCGTAGGCGCCGCACGCCGCGGTGAGCGCCCACGCGCGATGGCGCAGCCCCGCCCAGGCGCCCGCCGCGCACAGCGCGAGCACCATCGCGTGCAGCGTGAGGCTGCGCCCGGGCACCGTGAACGTCACGCCGATGGGCAGCGGCACCGACACGTTGCCGCACGCCCACGCCACCGACGCGTGACCGAGCTCGTGGAGCGTCACGCGAATGCCCTGCAGCAGAAACGCCCCCACCCCCGTGGAGTGAACGAGCGACACCGCGCCGAACGACACGGGCACCGTGAGCGCGCACTGCCGCAGCGTGAGGGAAGAGCCGTCGTCGACACGCGCCGGTGCCGCCGCGACGGGAGCCTCCGCGAGCGCCACGGGAGCCCGCGCGCGCGGCGCCCGCTCGACGAGCGCCCGAAGGGTCGGGAGCGACGCGAGCGGCGTGAAGACCCCTTCGCACTGCGGGCACCGATCGACGGCGGGCGCGCCGACCTCGCACGCGAAGGGGACGCTCACGAGGCACACGCCGGGGCAGCGCGGGCACAGCGGCGCGTCGGGGGGAGCGGGCGCGACGTCGTCGGGCGGGTCGACGAGGTCGCGGCGCGCGCCGAGCACCCGCGCGAGCTCGCCGCGGTCGAACCAGGCACCCTTGCAGCGCGGGCAGAGGTCGAGCGCGGTGCCCGCGTCGAGGGAGAAGGGCTCGAAGGTAACGCGGCAGCGCGGGCAGCGCGGCGCGTCGGTCATCGCCCGAGGGTGTCGAGCACGAAGCTCTTGGTGCCCGTGTGCTTCTGGCTCCCCACCACGATGGCCACGGTGTCACCGTCGCGCGCGTGCAGCACCGTGCGCGCCACCTCTTCGGCGATGCGCAGCGCGTCGTTGGGCATCGCGGGCATCTCGCGGCACACGGGGATCACCCCCCACTGGAGCGCCAGCCGCTGCGCGACGGCGAGCGTGGGCGTCACCGCCACGATGGGCGCGTGCGGGCGAAACTCGGCCACGAGGTTGGCGGTGTAGCCCGAGCGCGAGAACACCACGATGCCCGCGAGCCTGGCGTTCCGCGAGGTCATCGCGGCGGAGGCGGCGCAGGCGCTCGCGAAGTCCCACTCGATCGCGTGAACGGCCTGCGAGTCCATGGAGCGAAAGAGGTCCGACGACTCGATCTCGCGCACGATCGAGTCCATCATGCGCACCGACTCGACGGGGTAGCGCCCCGAGGCCGTCTCGCCCGAGAGCATGAGCACGTCGGTGGCGTCGAGCACCGCGTTGGCCACGTCGGCCGCCTCGGCGCGCGTGGGCCGCGGCGAGCGGATCATCGAGTCGAGCATCTGCGTCGCGGTGATCACCAGCTTGTTGCGCTCGTTGGCGAGCTTGATGGCGTGCTTCTGCACCAGCGGCACCTTCTCGGGGCCCACCTCGACGCCCAGGTCGCCGCGCGCCACCATGATGCCCTGGCACCGGTCGATGATGGCCACGAGGTTCTCGACCGCCTCGGGCTTCTCGATCTTCGCGATGAGGGGCACGCCGTCGCCGATGAGGGCGCGGGCCTCGTCGAGGTCGCTCGCCCTGCGCACGAACGAGAGCGCGAGAAAGTCGACGCCGAGCTCCATCGCGAGCTTCGCGTCGGCGTGGTCTTTGAGCGTGAGCGCCGGCACCGCGAGGGTGGCGCCGGGCACGTTGATGCCCTTGCGGTCGGAGAGCACCCCGCCCACCTCGACGACGCACACCACGTCTTCGCCCACGACCTCGCGCACCCGAAAGCGCAGGAGCCCGTCGTCGAGGAGCACGGCGTCGCCCGGGCGGAGGTCGTTCGCGAGGGGGTAGGTGCACCACACGGCCGTGGCGTCGCCGGGCACGGCGCGCGTGGTGAGGGTGAAGGTCTGCCCCTCGGCGAGGGTCACGGGCCCGCTCGCGAAGGTGCCGCAGCGGATCTTGGGGCCCGAGAGGTCGCCCAGAATGGCCACGTGCTTGCTCGCGCGCTTCGAAGCGTCGCGAATGTTCGCCACAGTGGCGCGGTGCTCGTCGGCGACGCCGTGCGAGAAGTTGACGCGGAAGCCGTCGACGCCTGCGGCGATGAGGGCGTCGAGCATCGCGGGCTCACGGCTCGCGGGGCCTACGGTAGCGAGGATCTTCGCGTTGCGCATGGCCGCGAGTCTCTCACAGAGCCCGCTCGGCGCGAGAGCACTCTCTCAGCCGAAGCGAGACGGCGCGCGGGCCTCGACGGGGCCCTCCATGATGGCGCGCACGGCGTCGAGGTCGACGTCGCTCGGGCGCCCCCAGTCGGGCTGGTAGTTGAACACCTGCGTCACCCCGCGGGCTTCGAAGTGGTCGCTCAAGAGGTCGAGGTGCTCGCCGCGCAAGAAGGCCGGGTGGGCGACGCCGCACGCGCGGCAGAGGGCGAGCACCTCCTTGCGCAGGGTGACCAGGTAGTTGGCGAGGCGGGCGGATTTGAGCGTCGGGTCGAGGCCGCGCATGAGCCACTTGTTCTGCGTGGCGATGCCCGTGGGGCAGTGCCCGGTGTGGCAGTTCTGCGCTTGAATGCACCCGATGGCGAGCATGGCCTCGCGGGCCACGGCCACCACGTCGCACCCCAGCGCGAAGGCGAACAGCACCTGCTCGGGGAAGCCCAGCTTGCCCGAGCCGTTGAACACCACGTTGGTGTGCATGCCCCGCTCGGCGAACGCGCGGTACACCTTTGAAAAGCCTACCTTGAAGGGCTGCGCGACGTGGTCGGTGAACACCAGCGGCCCCGCGCCGGTGCCCCCCTCGCCGCCGTCGATGGTGATGAAGTCCACGCCGCGCCCGGTGGTCTCCATGAGGCGCACGAGGTCTTCCCAGAGCTTCATTTGACCGACCGCCGACTTGATGCCGACGGGCAGTCCCCCCGACGCTTCGGAGATCTTCTCGACGAAATCGAGCAGCTCGTCGGCGTCGCGAAAGGCCGAGTGCGCCGCGGGAGAGACGCAGTCTTTGCCGAAGGGCACGCCGCGAATCTCGACGATCTCGCGGGTGATCTTCGCCGCCGGGAGAATGCCACCGGCGCCGGGTTTGGCGCCCTGGCTGAGCTTGATCTCGACGGCCCGCACCTGGTTCTTCGTCACGGTCTCGACGAAGCGCGCGAGGCTGAAGCGCCCGTCGGGCTCGCGGCACCCGAAGTAGCCCGTGCCGAGCTGCCACACGAGGTCGCCGCCGTGCTGGTGGTACGGCGAGATGCCGCCCTCGCCGGTGCTCTGCCAGCAGCCCGCGAGGCCGACGCCACGGTTGATGGCCTCGACGGCGTTGCCCGAGAGGGATCCGTAGCTCATGCCCGAGACGTTCACGATGGAGGCGGGTCGAAAGGCCTTCTTGCGGTTGCGAAACCCGCCCATCACCTTGGCCGCGGGGCAGCGGTACATCGGGTCGTAGCCCGCGTCGCCCACGTGCGGGTCGAGCAGCGGAAAGGCCGCGTGCTTGATCACCACATACCCGCTCGAGCGCTCGAGGTCGTTGTCGGTGCCGAAGCCGAAGTAGTTGTTCTCCTTCTTCGACGACGCGTACACCCAGCGGCGCTGGTCGCGCGAGAAGGGCAGCTCCTCGTCGTTGCCGGTCACGATGTACTGCCGCAGCTCGGGGCCCACGGCCTCGAGCAGGTATCGAAAGTGCCCGATCACGGGGAAGTTGCGCAGAATGGCGTGGCGCTTCTGCGTGAGGTCGTACACGACCACGAGCACGAGCAGCGAGCCCAGACAGATCAGAAACGGCGTCATCGTCGAAGCACCTCCACCGCGGCGGAGGCGCACGATAACACAGGCGCTCAGCGCGCCCCGGAGACGTCGAGCGCGCCGAAGTCGTGCGCCGCGGTGACGAACGCGCTCGGCGTCGCGAGGCTGCGCGCGGTGGCCGACGCCGAGAGCGCGGTGGGGTTCGAGAGCACCACGCGGTACGCGCCCAGCGCGACGGAGAGCGCGAAGCTCCCATCGGCGCCGGTCACCGTGCGGTCGACGAAGAAGGGCGCCTCCGCGGAGCTCGCGCGCTCGACGACGGCGATCCACCCCGCTGCGGGGGCGGCGCCGAGCACCGCGCGCCCGGTGAGCGCGTAGCGATGCGCGGCGGCCTCGGACTGCGGCACGAAGAGAATGGCGCAGGGGTTGCGCTCGCTCGTCGCGGCCAGCGGCGAGCCCGTGGGGCAGCGCCCGCTGCGCAGGTTCGCGGGGTCGTGGGCGTAGCGCGCGAGGGTGGCCGCCGCGTCGCCCGCGAGCGAATCGCCAACGACCCGAAAGGCGTAGCTGTAAGTGCCCACGGGGAGCTCGCTCGTCACCCGCCACGTCTCGCCGTCGAGGGCCATCACGGCGAAGGGGCGCGTCCAATCGTCGACGCGCCCGAACGCGCCGAGCACCTCGACGGAGCGCACCCCGGCCCAGCCCGGTCGCAGCGCGAAGCGCACGGGCGAACGCGGCCGCGTGCCGACGTCGGGCGTCCCATCGGGCCCCAGATCTGTTGCGACCGCGCCGTCGTAGGAGGCGTCGGTGACGGGCGTGGCGTCGGTGACGGGCGTGGCGTCGGTGAGCGGCGTCGCGCTCTCACAAGCCGCGAGCGAAAGTGCGAGGCAGAAGCAAACAGTGCGCATCGAGCGCGGGCGATCGCACGCAACGTGCCCGTCGAGCGGAGCGCGCCCGTCGCGGCGTACGATGCGCGTCGTGGCGATCGAGGCCCGGCGCGGGGCGAAAGAATTTCGCCGGATGCGCACAGGGTTCTTGAATTTGCGACGAAGGCATGAGTACGAACGCGTCTTGTGTTTCGCATCGGGCGGTCGCCGCACGATCGTTCGCAGCTTTCAGGCAGGAGGATTTACATGAAGAAGACAACCACCCTCGTGATGATGGGTGCGATGGCCCTGTCCATCGCCGGGGGCGTGTCGCTGTGGTCGGGGCGCAGCCAGGCCGCCGACCACCTCGATCCGCCCGCGCGCACCGACCCCACCGCGGGCGGCATGGACCGCGCGGCGGACATCGCCGACGTGTACACGTGGCACCGGGGCGCCGGAGCCTCGCAGACGCTCGTGACGATCATGTCGTTCGCGGGCCCCAACGAGCGCGCCGCGGGGCAGCGCATGCCTTGCGACCGCGACGTGCTGTACTCGCTGCACTACGACAACAACAACGACGGCAACGCAGAGATCACCATCAGCGCGCGCATGGCGCAAGACGCGCAGATGAACTGCTTCGTGCAGTGGACGGGCGTGCCGGGCACGGCCGCGCCGATCACCACGCCCGCGGAGTACACGCGCACGGTAGGCAGCGTGCGGCTCTACGCGGGCCTGCGCGACGACGCGTTCTTCTTCGACCTTCAAGGCTTCCGCGAGACGCTGATGGTCGCGGGCAACCCGGCCACGATGGCCGGCGTCGACCCCATGACGGGCGGCGTTCGCATGGTGAGCGACCGCGATTTCTTCGCGGGCAAGAACACCTCGGCGCTCGTGATCGAGCAGCCGCTCACGCCGGTGCTCGGCGCCGGCACCACCATTCGCGTGTGGGGCACCACCGCCCGCATCACGATGTGAGGGGGACGACCATGAAGCACAACAAGCACCTCCTCGGCGCCCTCTGCATGCTCGCGGGCCTCGGGCTCGCCGCCTGCGACGACACCACCCCGCCGCCGACCAACACCACCAACGACGCGGCCACGGACACCGCCGCCGACGTGACGCCCGCCGACGTGACGCCCGCCGACGTGACGCCCGCCGACGTGACGCCCGCCGACGTGACGCCCGCCGACG
>CANMAT010000184.1 GCA_947494865.1 Deltaproteobacteria bacterium | reverse complement strand
GACATCTACCTCCCGTACAAGCCCAAGCGCCGCACGCGCGCCATGATCGCTCGCGAGAAGGGCCTCGACCCGCTCGCGCAGCGCATCGCCGCGCAGCCCGCCGACGGCGATCCCCTCGCCGAGGCCGCGGCGTTCATCAACGCCGACAAGGGCGTAGCCACGGTGAAAGAAGCGCTCCAGGGCGCGAGAGACATCGTGGCCGAGTCGGTGGCCGAGAGCGCCGAGGTGCGCCGCTTCGCGCGCGAGCTGTTCTTGAAAGACGGCACGCTGGTGGTGACGAAGGCGCCCGACGTGAGCGCGCCCACCAAGTTCGAGATGTACTACGAGTTCCGCGAGGCCTGCGCGACGATCCCCTCGCACCGGTACCTCGCGGTGCGCCGCGGCGAGGCCGAGAACGTGCTGCGCGCCGAGGTCGAGGTCGACGTGGAGCGCGCGTTGGGAGAGGTTGCGCGCATGGCCAACCGCAAGAGCGCGTCGCCGTGGGCGGGCGAGCTCGATGCGGCCGTGGCCGACGCGTGGCGCAGGCTCCTCGCGCCCTCCGTCGAGAGCGAGGTGCGCGTCGAGATGAAGCTCCACGCCGACCGCGACGCCGTCGACGTGTTCGCGCAGAACCTCCGCGCGCTGCTCCTCGCGGCGCCGCTCGGGGGCAAGGCCGTGATCGGGATTGATCCAGGCCAGCGCACGGGCTGCAAGGTGGCGGTGCTCGACGCGACGGGGCGCATCCTCGAGCACACGGTGCTGATGCTCGTGCAGGGCGACAGCGCCGTCGAGCGCAGCCGCGCCACGCTCAGGCACCTGATCGAGAAGCACAAGCCCGCGGCCATCGCGGTGGGCAACGGCACGCACGGCCGCGAGACCGAGTCGTTCGCGCGCGAGGTGCTGGGCAAAGACAGCGCGGTGCTCGTGGTGATGGTCAACGAGGCGGGCGCGAGCGTGTACTCGGCGTCGGACGTGGCGCGCGACGAGTTCCCCGACCTCGACCTCACGGTGCGCGGCGCGATCTCGATCGCGCGACGGCTTCAAGACCCGCTCGCCGAGCTGGTGAAGGTAGACCCCAAGGCCATCGGCGTGGGCCAGTACCAGCACGACGTGTTTCAGCCCCTGCTGGCCAAGAAGCTCGACGAGGTGGTGGAGAGCTGCGTGAACTCGGTGGGCGTGGAGCTCAACACGGCGAGCGCGTCGCTGCTGGGCTACGTGGCGGGCATCGGGCCTACGCTCGCGAAGCGCATCGTGGCGCACCGCGACGCGAACGGGCCCTTTCGGTCGCGCAAGCAGGTGCTCGACGTGTCGGGCGTGGGGCCCAAGACCTTCGAACAGTCGGCGGGCTTTCTGCGCATTCGTGATGGAGAGCACGCGCTCGATCGCTCGTCGGTGCACCCCGAGCGGTACGCGCTCGTCGAGCACATGGCGCGCGACCTCGGGGCCGACGTCTCGTCGCTGGTGGGCAACGCGGCGCTCGCGGCGAAGGTTCAGTGGCAGAGGTACGCGCAGGGCGACGTGGGGGAGTTCACGCTGCGCGACATCGTGGAGGAGCTCAAGAAGCCCGGCCGCGACCCGCGCGCCGAGTTCGAGCCGCCGAAGTTTCGCGACGACGTTCGCACGATGGAAGACCTCAAGCCCAACATGCAGCTCGAGGGGGTTGTGACCAACGTGACGGCCTTCGGGGCCTTCGTCGACGTGGGCGTTCACCAAGATGGTCTGGTGCACGTGTCGCAGCTCTCCGACCGCTTCATCAAAGACCCGGCGGAGGTGGTGCGACCGGGCGATCGCATCAAGGTGCGGGTGCTCGAGGTCGACCTGGTGCGCAAGCGCATCAGCCTGACGGCGAAGTCGGGCGGCGGCGCCACGGGCAACGTCGCAGGCGCGTCGGGCAAGCCCCAGCCGCAGCCCCCGCGCGACGATCGCCGCGGCGGGCGCGGGCAACCGCAGCAGCCGCAGAAGGCGCCCGCGCAGCCCGCGTTCAAGAACAACGCGTTCGAGAGGTTGTTGAAGAAGTAGCGGGCGAAGAGGCCCCCACCCCCGCTACCGCGCGCCCCGCCCCCGCGGAGCGAGGGCAGGGCTGTGCTGGCTGCGAGCGTGGGGGTCGGTTGCCAGGGCTCGCAGCTGCCCTTGCGCTGCAAGGGCTTGCGCGGAGGTCTTCCGTGCGGTGCATGACTCAGAGACGCTTCGCCCACCCGCGCCAGACGCGTGAGTCGTAGCCCTTGCAGCGCAAGGGCAGCCCACGAAGGCTTCGGTACGACACCTTCGCCTCCGGCACGCACAGCCCTGCCCTCGCTTCGCGGGGGCGGGGCGCGCGGTAGCGGGGGTGGGGGCTTATTCAGACCGCGTACTCGCTCATGGGAGCGCAGGTGCAGGCGAGGTTGCGGTCGCCCCAGGGGTTGTCGATGCGGCCCACGTAGGGCCAGAACTTCGAGTCGCGCAGCCACGGGGCGGGGTACGCGGCCTGCTCGCGCGAGTACGCGTGCTTCCACTCGCCGGCGAGCGAGGCGGCGGTGTGCGGCGCGTGCTTGAGGGGGTTGTCGGCGCGGTCGCTGCGCTTCTCTTCGATGGCGCGAATCTCTTCGCGAATGGCGATGAGCGCGTCGCACAGGCGGTCGAGCTCGGGCTTCGACTCGCTCTCGGTGGGCTCGAGCATCAGCGTGCCCGCCACGGGGAACGACATCGTGGGCGCGTGGAACCCATAATCCATGAGCCGCTTGGCCACGTCTTCGGCCTTGATGCCCGTGGGCTTTTCGAAGGGCCGCAGGTCGATGATGAACTCGTGCGCCACGCGACCCTGCGCGCCGCGAAACAGCACCGGGTAGTGCGCCGCGAGCCGCTGGGCCATGTAGTTGGCGTTGAGAATGGCCACCTGCGTGGCGCGCTTGAGGCCGTCGCCGCCCATGAGCGCGATGTACACCCACGAGATGGTGAGAATGGACGAGCTGCCGTAGGGCGCCGCCGACACCGGGCCGATGGAGCGCTCGTTCTGCGCGGCCGTGTGCGACACCGGGTGACCGGGGAGAAAATCGCTGAGGTGCTGCGCCACGCCGATGGGCCCCATGCCCGGACCGCCGCCGCCGTGGGGGATGCAGAAGGTCTTGTGGAGGTTGACGTGGCACACGTCGGCGCCGATGTCGCCGGGGCGGCAGAGGCCCACCTGGGCGTTGAGGTTGGCGCCGTCCATGTACACCTGACCGCCGTGGGCGTGGACCACCTCGCACAGCTCACGGATGCCCTCTTCGAACACGCCGTGCGTCGAGGGGTAGGTGACCATCACGCACGAGAGCCGGGCCGCGTGCTTCTCGGCCTGCGCGCGGAGGTCGCCGAGGTCGATGTTGCCGAGCTCGTCGCACTTCACGGGCACCACCGTCATGCCGGCCACCGCGGCGCTGGCGGGGTTGGTGCCGTGCGCCGAGTCGGGGATGAGGCACACGTCGCGGTGGCCCTCTCCGCGGCTCTGGTGCCAGGCGCGAATCACGAGGAGGCCGGCGTACTCGCCCTGCGAGCCCGCGTTGGGCTGGAGGCTCACCGCGGCGAAGCCCGTGATCTCGGCGAGCCAGCGCTCGAGGTCGCGAAACACGCGCGCGTAGCCCTTCGCCTGATCGCTCGGCGCGAAGGGGTGCAGCGCGCCGAACTCGGGCCACGTGACCGGGATCATCTCGGCGGTGGCGTTGAGCTTCATCGTGCACGACCCGAGGGGGATCATCGAGTGCGCGAGGGAGAGGTCGCGGTTGCGCAGCTTGGTGATGTACCGCAAGAGCTCGGTCTCGCTGCGGTAGCGGTGAAATACGGGGTGCGTGAGGTACGCGCTCGCGCGGGCGAAGGGCGCGGGGAGCGCGAGGTCGAGCTCGGCGAGGAGCGAGTCGGGGGTGAAGCCGACGGTGCCGTGGCCGCCCGCGAGGTTGAAGCAGTCGAAGAGGTCGGTGACGTCGGCGCGCGTGGTGGTCTCGTCGAGGCTCACGCCCACGGCGCCACCGCCGAGGTCGCGGAGGTTGATGCCGCGGCGCAGGGCCTCGGCGATGACCTTGTGCGACGCGCCGTCGAGCACCTGCACGCGCACCGTGTCGAAGAAGGTGTGCGACGGCACCGCGTGGCCGAGGCGACGCGCGCCCTCGGCGAACACCGCGGCGTAGGCGCGCACGCGCGAGGCGATGCGCGCGAGGCCTTCGGGGCCGTGATAGACCGCGTACATGCCCGCCATGATGGCGAGCAGGGCCTGCGCCGTGCAGATGTTGCTCGTGGCCTTCTCGCGGCGAATGTGCTGCTCGCGCGTCTGGATGGCCATGCGGTAGGCGAGGGCGCCGTGCGCGTCGCGCGACACGCCGATGATGCGCCCGGGCATGCGGCGCGCGTGCTCGCTCCTGGTGGCGATGAAGGCCGCGTGGGGGCCGCCGTAGCCCATGGGCACGCCGAAGCGCTGGCTGTTGCCGACGGCGATGTCGGCGCCCCACTCGCCGGGCGGCGTGAGGAGGGTGAGCGCGAGGAGGTCGACGGCGGCCACCACCTGGGCGCCCGCGGCGTGCACGGCGTCGCAGAGGGCGCGGTGGTCTTCGACGCGGCCGTCGGTGGTGGGGTACTGCAACAACACGCCGCAGAGGGTGGCGTCGAGGGCGGCGTCGAGGGTGGCGCGGCCGCCCACGACCACGGCGACGCCGAGGGAGTCGGCGCGGGTCTGCACGACGGCGACGGTCTGCGGGTGGCAGTCTTCGGAGACGAAGAACACGCGGCGGGGCTGCTCGTGGCCGCCCGCGATGGAGAGGCACATGGCCATCGCCTCGGCGGCGGCGGTGCCTTCATCGAGGAGCGACGCCCCCGCGAGCGGGAGGCCCGTGAGGTCGGAGATGACCGTCTGAAAGTTCAAGAGCGCCTCGAGGCGACCCTGCGAGATCTCGGCCTGGTAGGGCGTGTACTGCGTGTACCAGCCGGGGTTCTCGAGGATGTTGCGCTGGATCACCGCGGGGGTGATGCACCCGTGGTAGCCGAAGCCGAGGTACGAGCGGAGCACCTTGTTCTCGCCCGCGATGGCGCGGAGCTCGGCGATGAGCTCGGCCTCGCCGCGCGCCGCGCCGCCGCCGATGGCGAGGGGGCGCCCGAGGCGGATCGAGGCGGGCACGGTCTCGTCGGTGAGCGCGTCGAGCGAGGCCACCCCGAGGGCAGAGAGCATCTCGGCGGTGTCGGCCTCGCCGGGGCCGATGTGACGGTGGGCGAACGTGTCAGAGGCGTCGAGCAGCGACGGTGCGTTCCTGGCGTGCATGCGCTCCCCTCTAGGGCATCGAGCGCCACGCGGTCAATACGCGCTAGACACGGTTCGCGCGGGCTGCGATTTCGTCGGCGCGACGCCCCTCGCCGGCCTGCCGGTAGTGGTGCGCGATGCGCGCCGCGAGCATCGGGAGGTGCCCGTCGACGTGGGCCTCGAGCGCGGCCCCCACGGCCCGGTGCAGCGCGCGGCGCACGTCGGTCGTGAGGCCGTCGTAGAGCACGTCGTGGAGCACGTCGCTGGCGAAGCGCGACTCGCCGGGCCCTGCGGATTCGAGGGCCCCCGCGGCGGTGAGGGCGCCGAGCGCGGCGTTGAAGGTGAGCGGGTCGAACTCGGCGGCCTCGCGGAGCTGATCGTGGTGGGCGCGCATGCCGAACACCGACGCCACCTGGAGGAGGCGCCGCTCGGCGGGCGCGAGGTGCGACAGGGTGCTCGCCACGAGGCCCCGCACGGTGCGCGGCACCTCGACGGTGGTGAGGGGCGTGAAGTGCACCGTGGCCTCGCGGAGGGTGACCGCGCCCGCGAGCAGCCAGGCCTTGAGGTACTCCTCGATGGAGAAGGGGTTGCCCGCGCAGCGCGTCTGCAGCTCGTCGACGAGGGCGTCGGGGGGCTCGAGGCTGTCGAGGCGCAGCGCGATGAGGGTGCGCACCTCTTCGCGGTCGAGGGGGGCGAGGGCGATGCGGTGGTGCGTCGAGAGGCTCTCCCAGGGCCACGGGCGCCCCGGGCGACCGGCCACGAGCACGAGCACGGGCGCGCGCGCCACGTCGCGCAAGAGGTCCATGATGCGTGCGCGCGAGGGGGCGTCCATGTGCTCGGCGCAGTCCCACGCGAAGACGGTGACCTGCCCCGACGAGGCGCCGCGGATGACCTTCTGCATGGCCCCGCGGAGCGAGCGCGAGGGCGCCGCGCTGGCGTCGCCGCTGGTGCTCACCACCCCGAGGAGGGCGCCCGCCGCGAGGATCTCATCGGGCGTGAGCTTGAACTCTCGCAGCTTGCCCGCGCGCTCGCGCACCACGTCGTCGGGGTCGGTCTCTTCGATGCCGAGCACGGCCCGCAGCATCGATTGGAGGGCCGCCATGGGCAGCTCGCGGTCGTGAAAGAGGCACCGCGCGCTGTACCACGCCACGGGGTGCCCCATCTTGCGCAGGCGGTACACCACCTCTTCGAGGAAGCGCGTCTTCCCGATGCCCGGCGCGGCCGTGACGCTCACCACCTGGGCGCCCTCGTTGGCGGCCTTGGCGAGCAGCTCGCCGAAGAGGCGAAAGAGGTCGCGGCGGCCGGCCACCCTGCGCCGCGCGGGGGCGAGCTCGCCCTTCACGTGCACAACCCCGTCGGCCACGGACACGCACTCGAAATGGTCGGCCCCCGCGGCGGCCACGGCGGGGCTCGCGAGCACGCGGCTGCGCGCGGCGTCGGCGAGGGCCTTCACCATCGAGAGGGCGCCCTCGAGGCGGCCGTCGCGCTCGGGCATGCCGTCGCCGCGCACCGTGAGCCGCGCGGGGTGAACGCCCGCGCCCACCGTGGCGATGGGCTCGCGCGCCTGCGCCGCGCGCATCGCCGCGGCCTGGAGCCGCAGGGCGAGCCACGTGGCGGTGAAGGTGTCGCGGCCGTCGGGGTGCTCGAGCCCGAACGCCACCACAACGCCCGTGGCGGTGCGCTCGACCGCGACGCCCCCGTGCCGCGCGGCCAGGTGGCCGACGGGGGCCAGCACGTCGCGCGCGACCTCGTCGTCGGCGTGGATGGACAGCGCCAGGAGGGTCGCGT
>CANMAT010000183.1 GCA_947494865.1 Deltaproteobacteria bacterium | reverse complement strand
GTGGCAGGGCTCGACGCCCGCCGCGTGAGCGTCCGCGCGCCCCGACAGAGATCGCGCGGCGATGACCTCCCTCGCCCTTCCGTTAGCTTCGACGCCGTCACCGCTTCGAGTACGATCCCACGCCATAGGCCCCGATGCTCCTGTCGATTCACGCCCACAATGTCAGCGCCCTCGGTGAAGTCACCTTCGAGCCAGCCGAACGCGTCACGCTCGTTACGGGCGAGAACGGCCTGGGCAAGACGCTCCTGCTCGACCTCGCCTGGTTCGCCGCGACCGGAGGCAACACGGCGCGCGCGGCGCTGACACCCCGACGCCCAGGCGACGGGGCAGCAACGATCCGATACACAGCGAGCGTCGCCGATGGCGTGACGAGCACCGTCGACGAGCGCTTCGACGCTCGAACGTGGCGCTGGGAGCGCGACAGCACACCGTGGGCGACGGGGCTCGTCGTGTACGCACACGCCGACGGGGCCTTCGACGTTTGGGACTTCATGCGCACCGCGCGCCACGTTTCCTACGACAGCCCTGATGTGCGTCGCATCGAGCACCGCTTCGCACTTACGCCGGGCGACGTGTGGGACGGCCTCACGCGCGACGGTCGCGTGCTTTGCAATGGTTTGCTGCGCGATTGGGCCACGTGGCAATTCCAGCGCCCTGACGTCTTCGCGCGCTTCGCCCGCGCGCTCGCGCGACTCTCCGAGGGTCTCGACGAGTCCCTGCTCCCCGGGACGCCGCAGCGGGTGAGCCCCGACGATGCGCGCGACATCCCCACGCTGCGCCTCCCTTATGGGGAAGTGCCCGTCTCCCTCTGCTCGGCGGGGATGCGGAGGGTGCTGGCACTTGCGTACATCATCGTGTGGACCTTCGATGAGCACCGCGCCGCAGCGCAGCTCATGGGTGAGAAGCCGCTCGAAGACCTCGTTCTCCTCGTCGACGAGGTGGAGGCGCACCTCCACCCTCGGTGGCAGAGGCTGTTGCTTCCGGCTCTTCTGGCGGTGCTCGACGAGCTCGCCCCGTCGGTGCATGCGCAGGTCATCGCGACGACGCACGCGCCCCTCGTGCTCGCGTCGATCGAACCGCACTTCTCCCCGGCGCGCGACCGCGTGCTCCACCTCGCGAGAGCGGGCGCCGGGGTGGAACTCACGGACCTTCCGTGGTCTCCCCAAGGAGACGCCGTCAACTGGCTCGTCTCTGAGTCATTCGGGCTGCGTCAGGCGCGCTCGATCGAGGCGGAGCAAGCGATCGAAGCGGCGGAGGCTTTCATGCGTGGGGAGCCGTGTCCTGCGCCGCTCGATCAGCGCGATGCGATCCACGAAGCCCTTCGTGCGGCGCTGCCCGACCACGACCATTTCTGGCCGCGCTGGCTTGTACGGAGCGGAGCGGTCGCGTGATCCCCGTCGCCAGGCTCGCGGAGCCACAGGACTTCGACGAACGGGTGCGCAAGCGAGGCGCCGAATGGATCGCCGAGCACGGGGAGACGGCAACGCCTCGACCCTATTGGATCGAATTTCTGCCGGCTCTGCGCGAAGGATTCGGTCGGCGCTGCGGGTACTCCGCGATGCTCGTTGACCATGGGACGGTTGATCACTTTCGTAGTCAGCGCGACCATCGCTCTCTCCTCTACGAGTGGAGCAACCTACGTTTCGCGTCGGCGCTCATGAACGCCTCCAAGAAGGCCCGCGCGGTGCTCGACCCCTACGAGGTTGGTGCTGACTGGTTCGAGGTTGTGCTGCCCTCCATGGAGCTCGTCGCGCGCTTCGAGCGCATTCCAGCGGATCGTCACGCGCTCGTTCGCGCCACGCTCGCGACCCTGCCCCTTGTGCACGACGAGCGAATCGTGCGCCAGCGCCGCGAGTGGTACGCGATGTTCTGTGCGGGTGAGCTCTCCATTGAAGGACTCGGGCGCGTCGCACCGCAGATCGCAGCTGCGGTCGAGCGATGGCAGCGTGAGCACCCAGGCGTGCCGTCCCCCTGACGCGGTTTCCTTCTGCCATGGCGGAGAACGCACCCACGCGGGGACGCCGCCGAGGTCGCAGTGGCTGCCCCCTCGCGATCGAGGTCCGTCCGTTCGAGACTCCGTAGATCGCCGTCTGCAGACGTGTGCAAGTGGACCAACAGGCCCCCTGTCGGTCGAAGCGCAGGCGCCTGCACCCCGTGGTGCGCGCCAACATCGTCACCGATCACGCCCTCGACGAACTTCGACGGTGCCCGCTGCGGCTCGCCGGTCAGCCTTCGTTCAAGCACTCGACGACCGCTCGCGTCGCCCTCAGCCCCAGTGGAGCCGACGCATGGCATCCACGACGCTCGCGTCGTTGTCACGGGCGAGGCCCTCGAAGACCTCGCGGAGGTCGGGGTCGGCCACCCCGTCCGCGGCCGCTGCGACGCGGACGCGCGCGGCCGAGGGATCGACCTCCATCGCGGTGAGCGCGACGGCGGCGGCGGCGCGCTCGCGGGGCGCCAACGCGGGGTTCTCGAGGGTCACGCCGAGGGACGCCGCGTCGAGGGCGGCGCTTCGAAACACCTGCTCCGAGCCGCGCCCCGCGGCGCGAAGGCGCTCGACCCACGTGCGAACGTCGTCGTCGCCGCGCGCGGGCAGCAGGGCAGAGGCCTCGGGCGACGCGGCGTCTCTCACCGCGGAGGCCTCGTCGAGGCGGCCCTTGAGCGCGCGGTAGCCGCTCCAGAAGAGACCGCCGAAGATCATGAGCCGCGTGGAGCGGCCCTCCGTGTGGAGAAAGAACCCCTCGACGACGGGCTCCCCGTCGCGGCCCTTGCGATAGGTGATGGTGGCGCCCCGGAGACGCGCCGCCGAGATGAACTGCGGGCCCCCGAGCCATTCGAAGGTCACGCCGTCGGCGGCCACGATCAGCCGACGCGGCAGGCGCTTGAGGTAGACCAGGGCGACGCCCGCCCAGAGCAGCGTACCGAAGGGCGGAGGGAGGCTCTGCTGCACGATCCCAGTGAAGATCATCAGCGCGATGAACCCCAGCGCGCCGAGGTAGAAGTGCGGGCGGTCGAGCACGCCGATCTGCAACGCGCGCTGCCCCGCGTCGTGGCCGAGCGCGCGGAGGAGCCCCGAGACCACCGCGGTGTCGCTCCCATCGAGGTGGAGCGCCGGCCGCCCGCTGCGCTCGATGCGAAGCACGGCCCCGTGAAGGTCGTCGCCGGGTATCAAGAAGCCCCGCGTGATCTCCTCGCCGGGGAGCCACAGCGCGCCGACCCGCAACCCCGCGCGGCTCGCAGTGACCTCGCACGCTTCGACGCGCGTTGCGATGGGGGCGATCATCGCGACGACGGCCCCAGCGCCCAACAAGAACGCGGTCGCGATGAGCGCGGCGTCTGGGGAGAAACCCACGAGGACGCCCGAGACCGCCGCCGCCGCGAAGACGAGTCCTGGGACGAGCGCCAGCGCGAACGCCTTCGGGAGCGTGACCCGTCGTCGCACGACGCCCGACCAGGTTTGTTCTGTAGTGCCCTCGTTGCTCGCAGGGTTTGGTGCCGTCGCGCCCATGTTGCTCGACACGCTACGACACCCGCTGCGCACGATCCACGATGGTGCGTCCGTCGGCCACGCTTTCGCGGGAGCGGCGTGCACGATCTTGTTGCCTCGAGCGGCGGACAACAACGATGCTCGGTCGCAGCCCTCCGCAGCGATGAAGCCTCGATTCTGTTCGTCGGTGCGGAGCAACGATTCA
Organism: Deltaproteobacteria bacterium; assembly: GCA_947494865.1. GTDB lineage: Bacteria > Myxococcota_A > Polyangia > Polyangiales > CAISKJ01. Next base: position 3,312 of record CANMAT010000183.1, on the reverse strand, counting down.
CGCGGCTTTGAGGCACCGATGCGAAACTTCACGCCGTCGCGAGTTGCTTTGATCTTCCTGGTGCTCGCGGCGTTTTACGGGTGCAACGGCCCACTGCACGAGCGCGCCGACGCGGCCATCGCGGTGGCCGACGCTGCCGTCGACGCCAGCGACGCGCCCGATGCCATCGCCGACGCGCCCGATGCCATCGTCGACGCACCCGACGTCATCGCGGACGCGCTCGTCGATGCCGTCGACGCACCCGATGTCACCGTCGACGCGCCCGACGTCACCGTCGATGCGCCCGATGTCACCGTCGAAGCGCCCGATGTCACCGCCGATGTGCCCGTCGACGCCGTCGATGCGCCCGATGCGGGACCCGCGCTGTGGGAGACGCCGCTCTCCGCGTCGAGCCTTCCCGCCGTGCAGGTGAACGTGAGCGCCGACGCGAGTCGGCAGTGGATCTTCGCCAACATGCTGCGCGGCTCGGAGGCGTGGCTCTACGTGCCGGGCGCGACGGCCGCGGCGTCGCGGGCCATGGCCGACGCGGTGAGCCTCGACGCCAACGGCTGGCCTACGAGCTTTCCGCCGGGCGCGCAGATGCGAATCGGCGCCGGGTACCAGACAGGACCGTCGACCTACCTCCACGGCGTCTACGTGCTCACCTGGGAGGGCTCCGGGCGGGTGGTGTTGGAATCAACCCGCAACGACGGGATGGACGAAGAGACCCTCCTCGATGACCAGACCCGCGGACGCCTCGTCAGGGTCATTCGAACGCCCTCCAAGGCCGTGATCGTGTACGTGCGGTCGTCGGACGCGACCAACCCCGTGCGCAACATGCGACTGTGGGCGCCCGCCACCGACGGCGCCGGGCTGAGCCTCACGCGAACCTCGGACCTGAGCCCCGGCCGCGTGACCGGCAGCCTCGAGCCCGCGCCCGGAGCCCCGGAGCCCATGTGGCACCCGCGCTTTCTGCAGCACCTCACCGAGGGGCCGCCGCACGGCGTGCTGCGCTTCATGGACTGGCTTCGCATCAACGAGTCGACGTGGGATCGCGACCCGCTCACCTGGAGCGACCGGGCCGACGAGAGCGCGCCCTTCGGCTCCTTCTCGACCATCGACGGCGCGTACACCCGCTATCGCATCGGCGCCTATCGCCAGCGCCTCGGCAGACCGTACGAGTGGATGATCGACCTCTGCAATCGCACCGGGCGAGACCTGTGGATTCAGGTGCCCCACGTCGCGTCCGACGATCTCATTCGCGAGCTCGCCAACCTGGTGGCGACGCGGCTCAACCCCGAGCTGCGCGTGTGGTTCGAATACTCCAATGAGATCTGGAACAGCATCGAGCCGTACCTCGCGCAGCAGAACAAGGCGCGCGCGGTCGCGGCGGAGCACTTCGGCGTCGCGCCCGCGGCGGTGACCTACGCGCAGATCGCGTGGGGCTCGGGGCACCTCCAGGGCCTCGCGCTGCGCACCTTCGAAGACGCGTGGCGCGCGCGCGGCGGCACCGACGCGCGCCTCATCAACGTGCTCTCGGGCTTCGTGGCGGTGTCGAGCTTCAGCCAGCAGGCGCTCGACGCGGCGCGCGAGATCGACCCGCGGCTGCCCGAGGTGCTCGCCGTCACCGACTACTTCGGCTACGGCACACACGGAGACATTTTTGCGCTGCACCCCTTCGGCGCAACGCCCGGCGTGTGGCCCGCGAACCTCTACGATCGCACGCGCGCCGTGGTGCGGCGCAACCTCTACGAGACCACGGCGTCGTGGCGCGCGAGCAGCGCGGTGGCGCGGGCGGCGGGCGTCCCGCTGGTGGCCTACGAGGGCGGGCAGCACATGCTCCCGGTGGGCCTCGGCGACTGGAGCAACCCGGCCCACGCCGACTTCATGAACTTCATGTACGCGTTTCAGCGCAGCCCGCAGATCAACGCGCTCTACCAGGAGCACTTCGCCCTCTGGAGCGCCATGGGCGGACGCACCGCGAGCCTCTTCGTCGACACGGGCACGTGGAGCTTCTTCGGCTACTGGGGCGCCAAGGAGTTCGTCACGCAGACGCGCGCCGAGTCGCCGAAGTGGGACGCGTTTCTCACCTGGCAAGAGCTGCATGCGGGCGTGCGCGCGCCGTCCGAGCCCGTCGGCACGCGGCCCGTGCTGCCCGCGTTGAACACCACCGCCGAGGCGGGCCTCGCGTACCGCCAGGACATCACCGTCGAAGGCGGCGACGGGCCGGTGGAGGTGTCCATCGTCGGGGGCGAGCTCCCGCCGGGCCTCACCTTCCGGCAGACGGGCGCGCGCGCCGCGACCATCGCGGGGGTTCCCACCGCGGGAGGCCTCTACCGCTTCGTGCTTCGCGCGCTCGACGGCGACCGCGACCCCGACTTTCGCGCGGGCACGATCGTCGTCGACCCACGGGGCGTCTCCACCAGCGCGCTGGTCGTGTTTCGCGGGCAAGACATTCCCGCCACCCTGCCCAACAACGGTTGGATCGGGCGCTACAACCCCGTGCGCGCCACCACCACCGTGCTCGACGCCGCGGGCCGGGCCGTGCGCCGCTACATCCCGTTCTCCGTCGCCGACGGGCAGGCGCTCTTCGACCGCGAGGGGCTCGAGGTCCCCGGAACGCCGCACACCCTCGCCCCCACGAGCCCGTTGAACATGTACGGCGGCTGGTCGCTCACCGCCGCCACGCCGCCCATGCCCTCGTCGCTCTCGACCTTCACCGGCCTGCGCGACCACCAGTGGAGCAGCTGGTCGGGCGACAGCAGCGGCGGAGCCTCGAGCTTCGACGCGCTGCTCGTGTGGCGCGCTGATCAGTTCGGCGCCACGAGCGGCGCCGGCGCGTACTCCTTCGGCGCCGACGCCACCACGGCGCTGCTGCGCGTCGACATCACCGCGCTCATCGCCGACGGCGACAACGAGCTCCGCTTCGTCGTGCTCGACGGCGACACCTGGTACCTCTCCGAGGCGGCCTATACCTCGCCGCACCTCGGCGACGGCTACTTCGAAGTGGCCAACTTCACCGGGTCGAACACGCCGGGCCACCGCTGGGCGGTCTTTCGTCCTACCGCCGACGCGTACGCCATCCCCAGTGTGGCCAGCCTCACCTTCAACGCCACCACGTTCAGCGACGTGAGGGCCGTCGGCATCGCGTACCGCGGCCGACGGTGGGGCTATAACTACTCGTTCAATTTCTCGCGATTCCTGGCGCTGGGCAGGCGGCGCTGAGCGCCTGCCGAACCGAGGAGGGCGCCTTCAGCTTCACGGGTTGGCGTGCGATGTAGGCGGTCATGAGCGGCGCGCCGATCCAGATGTACTTCGACTTCATCTCACCGT
>CANMAT010000182.1 GCA_947494865.1 Deltaproteobacteria bacterium | reverse complement strand
GAGCTCGAGGCCTACCGCAAGGCCCGCGACGAGGTGCAGCAGATGGTGCAGTACGGCAAAGACGCCGAGCTGCGCGGGCGCAACGAGGGACGCGTCGAGGGCATCGCCCTTGGGCGCGACGAGGGCATCGCCCTTGGGCGCGACGAGGGCATCGCGGCGGGCCTGGCGCCCCTCGTGCGGCAGTTCGAGCGGCGCATCGGACGCGTGCTCACCGCGGCCGAACACGACGCACTGCGCGGACGACTGCGCTCGCTGGGCGCCGAGCGGCTGGGCGACGTGGTGCTCGACCTCGCCCCCGACGCGCTGGCGCTCTGGCTCGCCGACACCGCCGCCCGCTGAGGGCGACACGCTGCGTGGACAGGCCTTTGCGATGCTTCACCGCGGGTGGTGCGCGCCGACACCGCGGGTGGTGAACGCCCCCGCACGACCTGCTTGACGCCCGCTCCCCGGCGGCGCGACGCTTCGCACCATGGCGAAGCCCCCACCTCCTGCCCGTTTGAAGAAGCCCGTCGCGCCGAAGGCCGACCGCGACCTCGCGAAGCTCCCCGCCGCGCTGCAGTCGCGCGCCGAGGCCGCCGCCGCCGTGGCCCACGACCGCCTCACGCGGGCAGCCCGCGCCGCCTTCGACGAGGCCCGCGCCGCGATGGAGCAGGCCGCGCGCGGCTACTACGCCCTCGGCCGCGCGCTCACCGCGCTCAAGACGCCTGGTTATGCTGAGGCGCTGGGCTACGCGGGCGGCTTTCGCGCGCTCTGCGACGAGGGCCTCGGCCTGTCGAAGACCAGCGTGGCGCGGCTCACCACGGCGGTCGAGCAGCTCACGGCGGGGCAGTATGCAGCGCTGCGCCCGGCGCGCGTCGACGCGCTGCTCGATCTGGCGGCGGTCACGCCTGCCGACGACACCCGCGCCATTCTCGACGGCGCCGTGATCGCGCTCTGGCAAGATGGGCCCACCCTCGACGTGGCGGCGGCCTCGACGGCGCTGCTCCGCGCCTCGGCGGTGCAGGTGCGCGACCACCTCGCGGCCGCGAGCGGGCGCCGCAAGCGCGGGCGCACCGTGTCGACGGAGGAGCGCCTCCTCACGCAGGAGAGCGCCGAGCGGCTCCGCGCCGCGGGCTCGCGCGCCACCGCGAAGGCCCGCGCCACGGCGGCGGGTCGCCCGTCGGTGTTCGACCTCGTGGGCCTCGACGAGGCCGAGCTGCGCGCGGCCGTGAGCACCCTCCACAAGCGCGCCGCGGCGAAGAAGCGCTGACGGTCGGCGCCGGCGTCAGCGGTCGAACACGTCACGCGCGGTCGTCGCGGTGGCCGCGCGGTCGAGCCAGGCTTCGAGCGTCGCCGTGTCGTCGCAGTCGAGCACGCGCGCCTGCGTCGCCTCGTCGACGTGCACGCCGCGGCGGGCGAGCACACGCAGCACCGACGCCGCCAGGCTGCGCTGCGCGCCGCGGGCCTCGCGCTCGGCGAGGGCGCCCTCGATGACCCGATTGCGCGCGGCGAGCAGCGCCTTTGCCACGGTGTCATTCGCGAGCACACGATCGACCAGCGCCGCCACCGGCAGGGGAACGCGGAAGCACCGATCGACGATCTCGGCCGCCGCGTCGAGCTCGGTCCAATCGTGGTGGGTGTGATCCCACTCGTACACCTTGCGACTGCCCACCTTCACCGCGAAGAGCCTGCGCACGCCGCGCTTCGCGAACTTCTCCACCTTGTCGGTCGCGTGCGCGAGGCGCTCCGTGTCGAGCACCTCGAAGGCGATCTCTTCGATCTGCCGACCGCCCGTCTTCTCGTCGGGCGCGCTCGGAAAGATGCTCACGTCGGGCGCCGCGTCGGACTCCTCATCGGCGCGCGTGAGCATGTCGACGGCGCCCGCGTAGCCCTCCGCGAGCACTCCAGCAAACGCATGGGCGATGTCGAAGTGCCGCGTCGCGTGCGGAGGGTTCGCGCCCATCGTTCGATACACGCGCCCATCGACGATCTCGGCGTGCGACTCGGGCGCTACGAGGCGATCGTCGACCGCGGGCAAGCACGACGTGGATGGCGGGTTCATCACCGCGACACTAGCGCACCCGCGCGAGGCCCGTCGAGCCGCCGCCCTGACGCACGCCGACGGCCCTCCGCGACGGTTCACCACACGCGGTGCGCGCCGACACCGCAGGTGGTGAACGGTGCTCCCCCTTCGGCCGCAAGCACGCCCTCGAGTCGGGATTGCGCGCGGCGCGCGGCAGACGGTTGGCGCCCCGCGGGGCATGCGCGATACGGTGCCACGCATGGCAGCGAGCGCGGCATCGATGTGGGCCCCGTCCCCGCCCGAGCACTGGTACCTCACCGACGATTTCAACATGCCGGTCACCGCAGACACCCAGCGTCGCGAGAACACCCTGCAGTCGGTCTTCGAGGCCCACGTCGCGCGCCAGGGTCGCGACGCGTCGATCCTGGCCAACGTGGCGTTTCGGTGGGACCAGGCGCACCCCGGGGTGGGTGTCGATCCCGACATCTTGTGGTTGGAGCCCGCGCTCCCCGAGGGCCGTCGCAGCGTGCTCACGTGGGAAGAAGGCACGGGCGTGCCGCGTCTGGCCGTCGAGTTCGTCAGCCGCGACACGGCCCACAAAGACTACAACCACGGCCCGGAGAAGTACGCCGCGGCGGGGATCGACGAGCTGTGGGTCTTCGACCCCGACGGCTTCGGGCGTCGCGACGACGGCGACGGTCCCCATCGGCTGCAGGTGTGGCGCCGCACGCGGAGCGGGTTTCATCGCCTCTACGCCGGGGCGGGTCCTGCCCGTACGGAGGCGCTCGCCGCGTGGCTGGTGGTATGTGACGACACACTGCGCGTCGCCGACGACCCCGAGGGTCGCGCGCTCTGGCCGACCGTTGCTGAGGAGCGCGACGCCGCGCGGCAGGAGCGCGACCGCGCCGCGCAGGAGCGCGACGCCGCGCGGCAGGAGCGCGACCGCGCCGCGCAGGAGCGCGAACACGCCGCACAGGAGCGCGACCGGGAGCGAATCCGCGCCGAAGAGGCCGAGGCGCGGATCCGTGCGCTCGAGGCGCTGCTGGCCGCGCGCAGCTGAGCCGCTGCGGAGGCTTCGGTTGGAGCCTCCGCGCGACTTCACCACACGCGGTGCGCGCCGACACCACCCGTGGTGAACGCCTCCCCTCACCCACCGTCGCCGTGCGAACATGGCGCCCGATTTTCACCGGAGCGCACCCATGGCGAAGGCCCCCAAGGCACCGAAGCAGAACGGCCCCAGCGACGTCGAGACCGTGATCGCGCACGTAGCGTCTGTTGCCCCCACCCTGGGCGACGCCTACTGGCGCGGACACATGCTCGTTCAGGCCGTGGGCCCCATCGCGCGCATCGCGGGCGACGCGCGGGCGCGGGCGCTGCTCCCGTGGTTTGGGGGCAATGAGCCCACCTACGCGCAGGCGCTCGCGAACATCGCCGCCGGCCTCGCGCGCCGCGGCGACACCGAGGCCGCGCGGGCCGCGCTCTCCGAGGCGACGCCGCGCCTCGACGCCCTCGACGGCGAGGTGGGAACCCTCGCCTGGTGCGCCGCCGCGCGCGCCCGGTACGCCCTCGGCGACGCCGACGCCTGCGACGCCGCGCTCGCCGCCGCCGAGGCCTGCGCACGCCGCGAGCGCTCGAACCCCACGCAGCCCTGGCCCCACCTCGCAGTGGCCCGCGCCGACACCGGGCGCCTCGACGCGCTGCTCGCGCAGCTTCGCGCGCTGTCGCCGTCGGAGTCGGCGCACCCCTCCGCCGAGTTCGCGAAGGCCGCGCAGCGCGCCGTGGCGCAGACCGTGGCCGCGGGCGACGTCGAGGCCTTCACGCGCTACGCCGACTGGCTCGGCGCCCACATCGGCTACCTGGTCACCATGGGGCTGCGCGACGGCCTCGAAGATGCCCTCCGCGCAGGCCGCGGCGACGCCCTCGCGCGCATCACGGCACACTTCGCCCAGCACCCCTCGTACGGCAGCTACGCGGGCGCCGAGGTCGCACGACGCGTAGCCATCACCGGCGACGCCGCCCTCGCGCGACGCATCGCCGAGCTCGCGCGCGACGCCGCTCCCCACCCGAGCCGCGCCCTCGCGAACGTGTTTGCCGACCTCGGCGACGCGGCCGAGTGCGAGCGACTCCACGGGCTGTGCGCGGGCGCGCGCGCGCCGCATCCCGAGGCCTCGCTCGACGGCTTCGCGCCCGCGTACCGCGCCACCCTCGCCCGCGACCCCGCGGCCGCCCTCGCGATGCTCACGGCCTACGAGTCGGCCGCGCAGGCGGCGCAGGGCGTCGATCAGGCGCTGCGCCTCGGTGGTGTCGGGCTCGCGCTCGTGGAGGCGGGCAACCGGGGCTACGGCGAGGCGCTGCTCACGCAGGCGGCCACGGTGATTCTCGCGACCCCCAAGAGCGTGGGATACACCCGCGGCGACGCGGTGACGATGCTCGGCGGGCGCGCGGCCGACGCGGGCTGCTGGTCGCCCGCGATGACGCTCCTGCGCAAGAGCACTTCGAAGTACGAGAAGCGGATCATCGCGCGCGCCCTCTCGCGCTGCTATGCCCGCGCGGGCGACTTCGCGGGCGCGCTCGCGGTGGTCGCCATGGGCGACGCCGACCCGCAGCACACTGCGATGGCCTGCACCGACCTCATCGCCGAGGCCGCGGGCGACGAGCGCCCCTACAGCAACTACGCCTGATCGCGCGAATCGAAGCGGCCCCGTCGAGGCTCAAACACGTTACCCTCCGCGGCTCGCTGCCCCCCCACCGATGGCGCCCACCCTCCGACTCCCGCTCTGCCTCGCTGCGACGCTCTTCGGCTGCGCCGAGGTGCTCACGGGCGCTGCGCCCCCCAGCGACGCCGCGCCCGCGGATGCCCCCGTCGACGCCGCGCCCGACGTCGCCCGCGCGCCGGGCCTCGTGCGCGCGCTCACCATCACCGACGTGGCGCTCTTTCAGGCCGTGCGCATCCCGCTGCTCCAGGCGGGCGTGACGGTCACGGAGCGCGCGCTCCCGGTGATCGCAGGGCGCCGCGCCGTGCTGCGGGTGTACGTGCGCCCCGAGGCGGGCTACGCGCCGGGGGCGGTCGACGCCGAGCTCACCGTGCGACGCGAGGGAGCGCCCACGGTGCTCCGCGACCGCAAGCTCATCGAGCGCGCGTCGCGCGAGTCGGAGTCGAGCGGGCTCTTCGCGTTCGAAGTGCCCGCCGAGATGCTGGGCGCCGACACGCGGCTCTCGGTGCGGCTCCTCACGCCGGGCGGGGCCCAAGGGGTCGTCGGCGTTGATGACGCCGCGCGCTTCCCCTACGACGGCGGCGAGCACGCGGTGACCGCGCGCGACGGCGGCCCCATCGAGATAACGCTCGTCCCCCTGCGGTGGAACGCCGACGGCTCGGGCCGCCTGCCCGACACCTCGCCCGCGCAGGTCGAGGGCTTCCGCGCGGTTCTTCAGGCGATGTACCCCGTGCGCGAGGTGATCATCGACGTGCGCGAGCCCGTGCCGTGGGATCGCGGTCTGCTCCCCTCGGGCGACGCCGACTTCGGGGCCATTCTCTCGTCGCTGCGCGCCCTGCGCCGCGCCGACGACGCGCCCCAGCGCCGCTACTACTACGGCCTCGTCGCGCCCGCGGAGTACCTCGACGAGTACTGCAACGGGCGCTGCGTGCTCGGTCAGGCGTACCTCAACGCCGGCCCCGACGACCCGCTCGGCAAGGTCGCCTCGGGCGTCGGCTTCGGCGACCGCAGCGGCGATCGCACCTTCGCGCACGAGATGGGTCACAGCCACGGCCGACCGCACGCGCCCTGCGGCGGCGCGGCGGGCGTCGACTCGCAGTTTCCGTACGAGGGCGGCACCCTCGGCGTGTGGGGCTACGACGTGCGCCGCCGCGCCTACGTGCGCCCGAGCTCCTTCGACTTCATGGGCTACTGCACCCCCGACTGGGTGTCAGACTACACCTACGGCGCCCTGTGGGATCGCATCGTGGCCGTGAACAGCCCGCTCCCGCAGGGCCTCGCGGCGCCGGTGTCGGTGGCCCCGGCGCTGCGCCACCGCGTGCTGCGCTACGGCCCCGCGATGGCACCCGAGTGGCTCGACGCGCTCACCATGCCCGCCGAGACGCACGGCGGCGCGACGCTCCGCTGGCTCGACGGCGATGGCCGCGCGGTGGGCCGCGCCGAGGCGCGCGTCGACGTGCTCGCCGACAGCGACGAGGCCCACGTGCTGGTGCCGCCGGCGCCCGCCGGGGCGCGCGCCGTGGAGGTGACCCACGGGGGCGAGACCCGCCGCGTCGCGCTGCCCTCACCGTGGTGACATCGCGCTGAACGCGGCGGCGAATTCGCGGTCTGCGGCGAGGGCGCTGTAGCCTCTCGCTCCCGCCATGGCATCGATCAAATCGGCCACCTCGCCCCTCTTCGTCGAACGCATCGAGGGCGCCCTCGGCGCCGTGCGCGTGACCCACGCCGACTGCGGCGCCCCCGTGCTGCTCCGCCGCGGCGGCGTCGACGCGCGCTCGCCGGTCGGATGTGCGCGCCACGACGGCGTGTGCCTCGCGTGCTACACGGGCGGCGACGGCCCCGCGACGCTCGACGACAACGTAGGCCGCGCGGCCGCCACGGGCTTCAAGGTCGCGCTGCGGGCCTACGGGGACCGGGCGCAGCGGCGCACCGACGCGACGATCCAGCCGCGCTGGCCCGAGGCCGTCGCGCGGCCCGAGAGCGCCCGGGCGCCCCTCGCGCTCTCCGAGGGGCCGGTGTACCTCGCCGAGCTCTTCGAAGCGCGCGTGACGCCCGCGCACGCGATCCTGAGCGAGTTCGAAGGCGAGGTGGTGCTCGGCAGGGCGAATCGCACGACGCAGCCCGTCACCGTGCGCGCGGCTTCGCACGAGAAGCACTATGGGATCCCGTTGAAGCGCGCGCTGCGCGTAGGCGCGGGCGACGCGGTGCGCGCGGGCGAGGCGCTCACCGACGTAGGGCCGCAGCCCCACGACGTGCTGCGCATCCTCGGCGAGCACGCGCTCGTGTGCTGGATGATCGGCGAGGCGCAGGCCATCTTTCGCGCCGTCGACG
>CANMAT010000181.1 GCA_947494865.1 Deltaproteobacteria bacterium | reverse complement strand
CGGCACCTGGGGCATCGGCGGGTCGTCGTACCTCGGCGGCGCGCTCGGCGGCGCCGCAGGGCCCGCGCCGTGCGGCAACGCCTCCGAGGGCGGCTTCGGCGGCGGCGGCAGCGGCGGCGGCTGCTACGGCGGCGGCGGCGGCGGCGGCTACTCGGGCGGCCCGGGCTGCTGGGGCGCCGGCGGCGGCGGCTCCTACAACATCGGCACCAACCAGTCGAACACGGCTGGCGCGCGCGTCGGCGCGGGCGCCGTGACGATCACCTACGTCGGCCCCTGACGTAGCTCCGACGGCCTCGCGCGGCGGGTGTGTGCCCGCCGCGCGGCCGTTGCCTCCCTCGCACCCTCTTCGAAGAGACCTTCAGCGCCGCGTGGCGCGCAGCACGGCGAATTTGCCGTTGGCGGCCACCGTGTCGCACGCGCCGAACACGCGCTTGAGGTGCTTCTCGTAGGCGAGGTGGAGGTTGCCCACCACCCACAGCTCGCCGCCCGCGCGCAGCGCCGCGTGTGACGCGACGAACATCTCGCGGGCCGTCTCGTCGCCCATCGACTGCTCGCTGTGAAACGGCGGGTTGTTGAGAATCACATCGACGCTCCCGCGCGCGATGGCCTCTCCCGCAGCGAGTTCGAAGAGGTTGTTGCCCACGGCGAAGCGCGCCGCGCGGTCGGGGCCCGCGTTGGCGCGAAAGGTCGCCTCGGCCGAGGCCACGGCCCGGTACGACTCGTCGAGGAAGGTCACCGTGACGCCGGGGTTGCGCATCGCGGTGAGCGTGCCCACCACGCCGTTGCCGCAGCCCAGATCGACCACATGGCCCGCGATGGGCGCCCGCGCATACCGCGCGAGGAGCTGCTCGAGAAAGAAGCGCGTGCCCACGTCGAAGTGGTCGGGCGAGAACACGCCCGCGTGCCCGGTGATCACCTCGCCGCTCGAGGGCACGAGGTACGTGCGCGGCCACGGGTTGCGCGGGGGCTCGAGCGTCGCCGAGGGCTCACACACGATGAGCCGCGCCTTCTTCTCGGCCAGCGAGGTGCGCGTGGGGCCCACGATGCGTTCGAAGAGGTCGAGCGTCGAGGTGTGAACGTGCTTCGCCATCGCGGCGCCGATCACCACGGTGTCGGGGCGCAGCGCGGGGCGCAGGCGGTGGAGCTGATCTTCGAGGAGCGACAGGCTCTTGGGCACCTTGAGGAGCACCACATCGAGCGCCGAGGGCAGCGCGTCGAAGTGCGTGAGCAGGGTGACCGCGGCGGGGTCTACGCGGTTGCGCGCGAGGTTGGCGCGCGTGGCCGCGTGGGCGAGGTACGAGTCGCTGAGCGAGCGCGGGCGGTGCTTCGCGAGCGCCGTGGCGAGCGCGCCGGAGCCGTCGTTCACGACGAGGAGCGCGGCGTCGGGCGAGCGCGTCCACGGCATCGCCGCCACGTGGCGGAGAATGTACTCGTCGGCGGCGTCCCACGCGCGCAGCGGGTCGTTGGCGCGCACCGGGTGGCGGGCGAGGGCGAAGCGGCCCTGCGGAACGATGAGCTCTTCCATGGTGCGCGCTGCGGCCTTTACTCCGACACGGCCACGACGATCTTGCCGCGCGCCCTGCCCGTCATGCTCTTTCGATGCGCGTCGGCGAGCCTGTCGAGGGCGAACACCTCGTCGATCACCGCGCGAAGCTGCTTCTTCTCGTAGAGCCCGTTGAGCCAACGCAGGCCGTCGCCGTCGGGGCGCACCATCACCGCCCGCACGCGCGGTCCGACGCCCAGCGCGCCGAGGAGCTGCCGCGCGAACACGCCGCCGTCGGGCAGCGTGTTGACGTACGACCCGCGCCGCGTGAGCCACGGCGTAAAGCGCGACGGAGACTCGCCCGCCACGCAGTCGAGAATCACGTCGAAGTTGCCGCCCGCGTTCCAGGTGGTGACCTTCGTGTAGTCGATCACCGCGTGGGCGCCGAGGCCCGTCACCATCTCGGCGTTGCGGCCCGAGCACACGCCCGTCACGTGCGCGCCCACGGCCCGCGCGATCTGCACGGCGAAGTGCCCCACGCCGCCCGACGCGCCGATCACCAGCACGCGCCACCCCTCGGCGTTCACGGTGGGGAGCCGCGCCTGCTCGGTGAGCCCCTGCAGCGCCGTGAGGGCCGCGAGCGGAACGGCCGCGGCCTCGTGGTAGCCCATCGCGTCGGGCATCTTCGCCGCCGCGCGCGCGTCGAAGGCCACGCGCTCCGCCGAGGTGCCGCCCTTCGTGCCCGGGATGCGCGCGTACACGCGGTCGCCCTCGCGAAAATCTCCCGCCCCGCGCACCACCTCGCCCGCCACGTCGAGGCCGGGCACATACGGCAGACCGGGCTTCACGAGGTTGAAGGGAAAATCACCGCGGGCGATCTTCCAATCGACGGGGTTTACGCTGCTGGCGCGCACGCGCACAAGAAGCTGCCCGGCGCCCGCGACGGGCTCCGGCAGGTCGGTGACTTCGACGTTCTCGGGGCCACCATACGCGCGGTAACAAGCGACCTTCATGGCGCGCGTCTTCGCACGCCCGCCGCCCGCCGTCACGCCCCCTACGCGTCGCGCAGCGCGCGGGCTCCGGCCTCGGTGAAGAGGCCGTAGGCCGTGAGGTCGAGCATGGTGGCGACGAGCTCGTCGTGCGAGGCGTCGGTCTTGCGCAGCACGATCTGGTAGAGCAGCTCTTTGACCATGCCCGTGAGGCAGTAGGCCCGCACGCTGCGGTTGCCCGGGCGAATGAGCCCCGCGGCCTCGCCCTCGGTGAGCGCGCGCATCAGCAGCGCCGTGACGGCGTCGTAGAAGGCCAGGAGCTTGCGGTCGAAGTCGGCGTCGAGGCCCACGGCGGCCGACAACAGAATCTGCGCGAGCTGCGCGTTGGCCGCGAAGAGCGCCACCACGCGCAAGAGGTCGTCGCGGAGCTGGTCCGACGGTCTGGCCGCCGGGTCGTCGAGCTCGATGACCCGAATGGCGTCGTCGAGGCGCTGCAGAAAGCCGTCGACGATGTGCTCGAAGATGGCGCGCTTGTCTTCGAAGTAGAGATAGAACGTGCCGCGGGCGATGCCGGCGCGCACCACGATGTCGTCGATGCGCGCGTCGTGGTAGCCCTTCTCCGCGAACACCGCGGTGGCCACCGCCAGTATCTGCGCCCGCCGCTGCTCCCGATCCATCGCCATCTCAGGGCGCCTCTACCACGAACGGATCGATCATCGCCACGATCGCGCTCTCCCACAGCCGTCGCGCGTCGCGGCCGTCGGCGAGCGCCTCGCCGGGCCGCAGGGCCGCGCCCATCACCGACGCCACGAGCGCGCGGGCGAGGGCCTCGACGGGCACGCGCGGCTGCGCGTTGAGCTCCGCCAGGGTGAGCGAGAACCCGTCGCAGAACACCCGCTCCAGGGCCTCGATGCGCGCGCGCACCAGGGCTCCGAGGCGCGGGTCGTAGCCCCCCTGCGTGGCGAGGGCCACGAGGGCGCGCACCTCGCGGTCGCGCGCCTCGCCGACGTCGACGAGGGCCGCGAGGGCCTTGCGCAGCCGCGGATACGGCGGGGCGGTGGGGTCCCACGCGGCGGTGAGAACTTGCGTGAGGTGCGCGCCCACGCGGTCGAGGGCGGCGTCGAGGAGGGTCTCTTTGTTCTCGAAGTGGTGCACCAGGGCGCCCTTGGTAACCCCCGCGCGCTCGGCTACGTCGGCGAGCGTGGCGGCCTCGATGCCGCGCTCGGCGATGAGCGCCACCGCGGCCGTGAGGAGGGCGTCGCGGGTGGCCTCGCGGCGCTCCTCCTGCGTGCGGCGGGGCGCGTTCACTTCGCGAGGGGGAGGTGCTTCGGCGCGCCTGCGCCGAGCGTCTCGGCGAAGAAATCGTTGCCCTTGTCATCGACGACAACAAACGCCGGGAAGTCGACCACCTCGATGCGCCACACGGCCTCCATGCCGAGCTCGGGGTACTCGAGCACCTCGACCTTCTTGATGCAGTGCTGCGCGAGGCGCGCCGCGGGGCCGCCGATGGAGCCCAGGTAGAAGCCCCCGTACTTCTTGCACGCCTCGGTCACGGCGGGCGATCGGTTGCCCTTGGCGAGCATCACCAGGCTCCCGCCGGCGGCCTGAAACTGGTCGACGTACGAGTCCATGCGGCCCGCGGTGGTGGGCCCGAAGGAGCCCGACGCGTACCCCTCGGGCGTCTTCGCGGGGCCCGCGTAGTACACCGCGTGGTCGGCCATGTAAGAGGGCATCCCCTCGCCGCGGTCGAGGCGCTCTTTGATCTTCGCGTGGGCGATGTCTCTCGCCACAATGAGCGGGCCCGTGAGAGAGAGCCGCGTCTTGATGGGCTGCCGCGAGAGCGTCGCGCGAACCTCGGACATGGGGCGCGACAGGTCGATCTTCACCACGTCGCCGCCGAGGTCTTCGTGCGACGGCTCGGGGAGAAAGCGCGCCGGGTCGCGCTCGAGGGCCTCGATCCACACGCCGTCGCGGTTGATCTTCGCCACGCACTGGCGGTCGGCCGAGCACGACACGGCGATGGCCACCGGACAGCTCGCGCCGTGCCGCGGGAGGCGCACCACGCGAACGTCGTGACAGAAGTACTTTCCGCCAAACTGGGCGCCGATGTGGCTGCGCTGCGCGAGGCCGAGCACCTCGGCCTCGAGGGCCGTGTCGCGAAAGGCCTGGCCGAGCTTGTTGCCCTCGCGCGGCAGCCCGTCGAGGTAGCGCGCCGACGCGAGCTTGGCCACCTTGAGCGTGGCCTCCGCCGAGGTGCCGCCGATCACCACGGCGAGGTGATAGGGCGGGCACGCCGAGGTGCCGAGGCTCTTGAGGTTCTTCTCCAAGAAGGCCATGAGCGACTTCGGGTTCAAGAGCCCCTTGGTCTCTTGATAGAGGTAGGTCTTGTTGGCAGACCCGCCCCCCTTGGCCATGAAGAGAAACTTGTAGGCGTCGCCGTCTACGGCCGCGATGTCGATCTGCGCGGGGAGGTTCGAGCCCGTGTTCACCTCGTTGAACATGTCGAGGGGCGCGAGCTGCGAGTAGCGCAGGTTGCACGACTGGTACGTCTCATAGATGCCGCGCGCGAGGGCCTCCTCGTCGCCGCCGCCGGTGAACACGTACTGGCCCTTCTTGCCCATCACGATGGCGGTGCCCGTGTCTTGACACATCGGGAGCACACCGCCCGCGGCGATGGTGGCGTTCTCGAGCAGGTCGAGGGCCACGAAGCGGTCGTTGGGCGAGGCCTCCGGGTCGTCGAGAATCTTCCGCAGCTGCGCGAGGTGACCGGGCCGAAGCAGGTGCGCGATGTCGCGCATGGCCTCGCGCGCGAGGAGCGTGAGAGCCTGCGGATCGACGCGGAGAAAGGTCTTCCCGAGGGCCTCGAAGGTCGACACGTGGTCGCGCGTCACGAGGCGAAAGGGCGTGTCGTCGTGGCCGAGCGGGAGCGGATCTTGATACGCGAAGGTGCTCATAGGGGGCGCGAAGATACCCCACGGGCCCATCGCCCCGCGACGGGCTTCCGCCCCAACCGCCCGGGGGATTCGAAGCTCGGCCTTAAGGTTTTCTACCGACCGCCGTTGAGGTGAAAGCAGCCTCCCGTCGCCGATCCCTCTCCGATCGCCCGCCGGCAGCCTACGGAGCCCCCCACCATGGTGTTCGAAGATCCGTCGCAGTCTCGCCGCCGCTGGCTCGCTCACGTCGTCGCCGCGCTCGCGCTGCTCGTCGCCGCGCCGGTCGCCCTCTACACCCTGGGGCTCGCGCCCGTTCGTTCGCGCCACGCGCTCCCCTCCGCGCAGGGCCGCGCGCTGCCGACCCCCGCGACGCCCGCCCCCACCCCCGCGCAGCCAGCGCCCGCGGCCCCGACCGGCGACTACGCGGCCCTGCTGCGCGCCCGCGACGCCGAGGCCGCCGCCGTGGCCGCCGCCGCGACCGACCCCGCGATTGCCCTCGCGCCGGGGGCCCTGCTGTTCACCGTTGACGACCCCGCGGCCTACGCCTCGATGAACGCCCACCTCGACGCGGTCACGGCCGTGTCGCCCGACTGGTTCCGCGTCGCGGGCGCCCGCTGCGAGCTCCGCGAGACCGTCGACGCGCCCACCCGCGCGCTGCTCAATCACCCTGGCATCAAGGTGATTCCGCGCGTCGCCAACCTCGACGGCGACCGCTGGACGAGCGCCGAGACCGCAGCCCTCCTCGCCGACCCCGCGCAGCGAAGCTGCGTGGCCAACGCCCTCGCGGCGCGCGTGATCGCGCTGGGCGCCCACGGCATCAACATCGACTTCGAAGCCCTCGCCCCCGAAGACGCCGCCGGCCTCGTTGCCTTCACCGCCGCGCTCCGTGCGGCGCTGCACCCGAGCGGGCGCACCGTGACCATCGACGTGGCCGCGAACGACCGCGCCTTCGACCTCGCGCGCCTCGGCGCCGTGGCCGACGGCGTGGTGCTCATGGCCTACGACGAGCACCACCCGTCGAGCGCCCCCGGCCCCGTCGCCACGACGCAATGGATCTCCGACGCCGTCGACGCCGCGCGCGTCGTGCCCGCCGACCGCCTCGTGGTGGCCCTCGGGTCGTACTGCTACGACTGGCCCGCGCGCGGCGAGGCCGAGTCGCTGAGCTACGCCGCGGCCATGGCCCGCGCGGCCCGCGTGGGCGCCGCGCCCGTCGTGTCGCCCGACGGCGGCGGCGCGCGCTTCGCGTGGAGCGCCCCCGACGGCGCCGCGCACACCGTGTGGTGCAACGACGCCACCTCCATCGCCGACGCCCTCGCCATGCTCCGCGAGCGCGGCGTCGCGCGCACCGCCCTGTGGCGCGCGGGCACCGAAGACCCGAGCCTCTGGGCCGTGCTCCGCGCCCCCGACGCGAACGCCCGCGCGCGGGCCCTCGCCACCGTCGCGGCGCCAGTCACCCCCGAGGTCACCGGCGAGGGCGACCTCATCGCGCAGCGCGCGCCGGGCCGCGTCGGCCGTCGCGACGTCGCGCTCGACGCGCGCGGACGGGTCATCGCCGGGCGCTACCTGAGCGTGCCCACAGCCCCGCTCGTCGAGCGCCTCGGCGGCGACGCTTCGAAGCGCGACGTGGCCCTCACCTTCGACGACGGCCCCGACCCCGTGCACACCGCGGCGCT